>JASFWN010000045.1:0-6593 GCA_050049295.1 Pseudomonadales bacterium | reverse complement strand
ACATCCTGATGTATCGCGCGGGTCATGTTCCGGTGGGGGCAGACCAAGTGGCACACGTCGAGATCACCCGTGAGGTCGCTCGTCGTTTTAATCACATCTATGGACGTGAACCGGATTTTGAAACCTTAGCCGAGGCGGCCATCGGTAAGATGGGGCGCAAGCCAGCCAAGCTGTACCGCAGCCTTCGCAAAGCCTACCTAGAAACCGGTGACGGTGAGGCACTCGAGACCGCCCGCGCGCTGTTAAAAGAACAGCAGAACATCAGTTTGGCAGACCGAGAACGACTGTTTGGTTACCTCGAAGGCACGGGCAAAGTTATCTTGCCGGAGCCGCAAGCGCTCTTGACCGAAGAAGCGAAAATGCCCGGCACCGACGGGCAAAAAATGTCAAAAAGTTACGGTAATTTCATTGAACTGCGTGAAGAGCCCGACAGCGTAGATCAAAAGATTCGTAAGATGCCAACCGACACCAATCGGGTGCGCTTAACCGATCCAGGCGACCCGAATAAATGCCCTGTGTTCGAGTTGCATCGCGTTTACAGTGATGACGATCGCCTGAAGTGGGTAGTCGACGGCTGTACCAGCGCGGGTATTGGTTGTTTGGAATGCAAAAAGCCGGTCATTGACGCCATGATTGCCGAACAGGCCCCCTTCATTGAACGCGGCCAGCAATATGAAAGTGATCCAGACCTAGTCAACGGCATCATCGCCGAGGGCTGTGAAAAGGCCCAGGACGCCGCCCGTGCCACGCTCGAGGAGGTACGTGAGGCCATGGGGCTCAATTGGCGGAGCTAACCGCTGCACCTCAGCGGCAGGTCGAACTGCCGCTGGTTAAGGTCGCCGGGAAGCCGATCGAAAAGCTTCCCGAAGACCTGTATATCCCACCCGAAGCCCTCGAAGTCTTCATGGATGCCTTCGAAGGTCCATTGGATTTCCTTCTTTACCTAATTCGCCGTCAAAATATCGATATTTTGCAAGTGGACGTTGCTCGTTTGACCGAGCAATACGTTGCCTACGTCGAAGCGATGCGGCTTTTGAAACTTGAATTGGCTGCGGATTATTTGGTGATGGCGGCCTTGCTAGCCGAGATCAAAAGTCGAGCGCTGTTACCGGTTGTACAGGCTGACGAAGAGGACGAGGTAGAGGATCCGCGTACCGAGTTGCTCAGGCGCCTGCAGGAATACGAGAAAATTCAACAGGGTGCTGAGCATGTCCGCGCGCGTCCTGAGCTGGGCCGAGACTTCTTTAAGGCCCAAATTCAAGCGCCTGAAGCGGCCCCTCGCCCCCATGCTGATCTGCCCTTGGCGGAATTATTAAGCGCGATGGCCGAGGTCATGCGGCGGGTGAGTTTTAAAGAAAATCATCAGGTCGCGTACGAACCGCTCAGTACCCGAGCCCGGATGAGCGACTTACTGGAGCGACTTCAACCGGGTCAATTTATGAGCTTCACGGAATTGCTCGAGGCCAGCGAGAATAAAGCTGGCGTGGTGGTGACCTTTCTGGCGACGCTGGAGTTGGTCAAAGAGGGCTTGATTGATATTGTTCAGAGTCAAACTTTTGGACCGATTCAAATAGGATTGCGTGATGGCTCTGCCTGACAATCAATTGCGTCAAATCATTGAAGCAGCCCTGATGGCGGTCGATGAACCCATGAGTTTGGATCGCTTAGGGGGAATTTTTCTGGATCACGAGCGCCCATCGCCCCGCAGGTTGCGCGAAACCCTGGCCGACATCGAGTCCAGTTGCCAAGGTCGTGGATTCCAGTTGCTGCAAACCGCCAGTGGTTGGCGATTTGTCACCGCGCCGGAGGTGGCTGAGTTTGTCGGACGTCTGTGGCAAGAACCGCCAAGAAAATACTCGCGCGCCCTGGTTGAGACTTTGGCGTTGATTGCCTATCGCCAACCGGTGACTCGCGGCGATATCGAATCTATTCGCGGAGTCAGTGTAAGTTCTGGCATTATGCGCACCCTTGAAGAGCGCAGTTGGGTCCGAGTGGTGGGACACAAGGAAGTACCTGGACGACCTGCGCTGTATGCGACAACTCGGCAGTTTTTGGATCACTTTGGCTTACAGAGCCTGGATCAACTGCCCCCGATCGATGCCATAGAAGATGGCCTGCCGGATTTATTGTCCGGTGCAATGGAGCCCAATGAAGGAACGAATTCATAAAGTCTTGGCCCGTGCAGGCGTAGGATCACGCCGCGCGATCGAGAAACTTATCAGCGAAAACCGAGTGCAAGTGAATGGCAAGCTGGCCAAGCTTGGTGACGCACTGGGAAGAGGGGACAGCGTTCGAGTTGACGGGAAACCCGTCAAGGTTGAAACGGCGTTTACTCAGTATCGTCGCGTGATTGCGTATCACAAACCGGAAGGTGAGGTGTGCACTGCTTCGGATCCGGAGGGGCGCCCCACGGTATTCGATCGTCTGCCAGAACCTGGGCAAGGCCGTTGGATCATGGTCGGCCGTTTGGATGTCAATACGGCGGGTTTGTTGTTGTTTACGACCGATGGCGAGCTGGCGCATCGGTTGATGCATCCCTCCTCAGGCGTTGACCGTGAGTATGCGGTGCGTGTTAAAGGTCAGGTCGACGATGGCATGATCGCCCGACTCAAAGCCGGGGTTGAGCTCGAAGACGGTGTCGCAAAGTTTACCGATATTCAAAAGTCCGTGAGCGAAGGCGATGGCTCAAACCAGTGGTACTACTGTGTACTGATGGAAGGGCGTCACCGTGAGGCGCGCCGGCTATGGGAATCGCAGGGGCCGATCGTATCGCGTCTGCGTCGTGTTCGTTATGGCTGTATTTTCCTGCCGAAGCGTTTACGCAGCGGTCGCTGGGAAGAGCTGGATCAGCGTGCGGTCAATGATTTGGCTGATTTGGTTGGCGTCGAGCGCAAAGAAGTGCCGCAGAAGACGCCGGATCAGCGGATCAAAGAAAAACGTGTTATCGGTAAACGGGTCAATCCAGCAAAGATACGCCCCCGAAGAACCCAAGGGCGCACAAAGCCGCGCTCTTAGCGGTCCAGTCGGGCCTTTATTCGCTGCCCGCGCGCACTTTGTGCGCTGGGCGACAGCAAGAAACGATAAAAGGGCATCAGTGCTTCAGGCGGAGGGTTGTTTTCCCGATCCTCGCCTGGGTAGGCGCTGGCGCGCATTTGTGTGCGCGTGGCGCCGGGATCAACACAAAACACCCGCATGTCCGACAGATTTTCGTTTTCTTCGTGAACCAGCTGAGCCAGCGCTTCAACCGCAAATTTACTGATGGCATAGCTGCCCCAAAATGCCCGAGCTTTTACCCCGACGCCGGAGCTGGTGTAGATCAGGGTGGATTGAGGCGTGTTTTGAAGCAGTGGCAACAGGCCTTGGGTCAGCAGCAGGTTACTATCCAGGTTGACCCGCATCACCCGCTGATGTTCTTTTTCGCTGATTAGGCTGACCGGCGCGCGGGTGCCCAACAAGCCTGCGTTGTTGACCAGACTATTCAAGTGCCCAAAGGTTTGCTCGATCATGCCGGCTAGCTCTTCCGCCGCGTCCAGGGTCAGGGTCTCTAGATCCAATGGGATGATGACTGGCTCGGGCAAACCCTCGGCCAGCATGGCGTCGTATTGCTTTTCTAAAGCTTTTTCGTCGCGCGCTAACATCAAAACCGTTGCGCCCGCCCGGGCCAGCTCCCAACATAGCGCCTCCCCAATGCCACGCGTCGCGCCCGTGATCAGATGGACCTGATTTTGTAGAAATTCAGTTTCGGTAAAGTCGCCGTGATGGATGCTCCAGCTCATCCTGCACTCCTTGCACTCATCAAATAATTTACATCCGTGTCCGTGGCATGAATCCCAAAGGTTTGGGTCAGCGGGTTATACACAATGCCTGCGCTGTCCAAGACCTGCAGGCGTTGGCCGCGCATCCAGCGAGCCAGTTCGCTGGGGCGCACGAACTTGTCGTATCGGTGTGTGCCGGGCTCGACCCATCTCAGGACATACTCCGCGGCAACGATGCCTAATAAGAATCCTTTGGCGCTTCGATTGAGGGTGCTGGCCACCAACGTGCCACCGGGTTTCAGTGCCTTAGCCGCGGCCTGAATAATGGATTCGGGGTCGGGCACATGTTCAATCATTTCCAGGCAAGTCACGACATCAAACTGTCCGGCCTGCTCATCGCAGTAGGTCTCCACTTCCGCTTGTTGGTAGTCGATCGACAATTGACTGTCCTCAGCATGGATACGCGCGGCCATCAAGAGCTTGTCGGCTTGATCAACGCCGGTGACATGCGCGCCGCGGGCAGCCATCGCCTCGGAAGCTAGGCCTCCGCCGCAACCGATATCCAATACTTTTTTACCGGCCAATGATTGATCCGGAAGTTGCTGTTCGATCCAATCAATTCGGACGGGATTGATGCGGTGCAAACCCTGCATTGGGCCAGTGGGATCCCAGAAGTGGCGGGCAAGCTCATTAAATTTTTGGATTTCGCTGGCATCCAGATTCATTGGGGTTCCATGCTTTTACGTTGTTGTTTGACGGCGTTGACTAATTCATCAATGTCCAGCCCGGCGATTCGGCCTTGATCGACTTTAAGTTGTCCATCGATCCAAACCTGATCGACTTGGGCGCGCTGAGTGTAAAACAAAGCGCTCAGCGGGTCTGCAAGGGGTTGAATGAAAGGGTCAGAGAGGTCAAAGGCCACGAGGTCAGCTTGCTTGCCCACTTTGATGGAGCCAATTTGATCCTCTAAGCCCAGAGCACGAGCCCCATTGAGTGTCATCATTTGGAGCGTTTGCTGCAGATTCAGCGCAGTCGCATCACCTGAGGAGCCCTTGGCTGCCAGTGTTGCACTGCGCGCCTCGCTGAGTAAGTCCTGGTCATTGTTACTGGCCGCGCCGTCCGTTCCGATACACAGGTTCACGCCGGCCTGCCACAGGTCGCGTGTGCGGGCGAAGCCGCTGGCCAGTTTCATGTTCGAGTCGGGGCAGGTGACCGCGCTGACGTTGTATCGGGCCAAGGTTTCAATGTCTTGGTCATTCAAAGCGACCACGTGAACGGCTTGGAAGTCTGGTCCCAGCAAGCCAAGCGCCTCCAGTCTGGCGATCGGACGCTGGCCATTTTTTTCGATGGCTTCGTCGACTTCACCCTGGGTCTCTTGAACGTGGCACTGGATTCTCAGATTCAACTGATCCGCCAGCGTTCGGCATTGGTTAAATGTCGCGTCGCTGATGGTGTAGGGAGCATGTGGCCCGAGTGCAACGTGAACTCGCGGGTGTGACTTGTACTTGTCATGCAGTGCGACCGTCTTTTGGAATCCCTCGGCCGGGTCTTTGGCCCAGGCGGTTGGAAAATCGATAATCGGCGTGGCCAGTTGGCAGCGCATCCCCATTTCAATGGCTTGCGCGGCAACCGCTTCAGGGTAGAAGTATTGATCTGAAAATGTGGTGGTGCCCGTGCTGAGCATTTCAGCCATGGACCAGCGTGCGCCCAGCGCAACCATGTCGTGGTCTACGTGTGCATTTTCCATGGGCCAAATCGCATCGTTTAGCCAGTCCATCAGGGCCAAATCCGTGCCGACCCCCCGCATTAATGTCATCGCGCAATGGTTGTGCAGATTAACAAAGCCCGGTGTCAGCAAGCCGTTGGGGAAGCTATGCAGGCGCGAGGGTTGGTAGTTCAGCCGTGCCTGGGCGGTGGGGCAAATATCGCAAATCACGCCACCGTCAATGATCACGGAGTTGTATTCCAAAACAGCCCCATCTTCGACCGTGGCGATCCAGCGCGCGTCGATTTGTAAGTCAACGTTTTTCAACGATTTTACCTCTGCAGAAGTGGATCTTTTTATGGTACTATTTTTGGCTTGCTAATAGGGCGTTTTCTACTTGCGTCAACAGCGCGTCAAGTGTTCAAAAAAGGAAAAACATGAGCGACGACAGCCGCGAAATTCAGCCGATTAATATTGAAGAAGAGCTGAAACAAAGCTACTTGGATTATGCAATGAGCGTCATTGTGGGTCGGGCCTTGCCTGACGTGCGTGATGGCCTCAAGCCGGTGCACCGCCGTGTTTTGTACGCGATGGACGAGCTCAGCAACGATTGGAATCGTGCGTACAAAAAGTCCGCTCGTATCGTTGGTGACGTGATCGGTAAATACCACCCACACGGCGACAGTGCAGTCTACGACACCATTGTTCGTATGGCTCAGGACTTTAGCCTGCGTTATCCCTTGGTTGATGGTCAGGGTAACTTTGGCTCGATCGATGGCGACCGAGCTGCGGCCATGCGTTACACCGAGATTCGCATGCAGCGTATTGCGCATGAGTTGCTGGCGGATTTGGATAAGGACACGGTTGATTACGTGCCTAACTACGACGGCACTGAAAAAATACCGGAAGTACTTCCGACTAAAATTCCTAACTTGCTGGTTAACGGCAGTGCAGGTATTGCGGTGGGTATGGCAACTAATATTCCTCCCCATAACTTGGGCGAGGTGCTCGACGCCTGTTTGGCATTGATTGATCAGCCCGATTGCAGCGTCGAAACCTTGATGGAGCATATCAAGGCACCGGACTTCCCCACGGCAGGTTTTGTGAACGGGCTGGCGGGGGTTCGCGAGGCG
>JASFWN010000044.1:0-6747 GCA_050049295.1 Pseudomonadales bacterium | reverse complement strand
GTCACCAGCCTTAAAGAAGGTGATCACGTCATTCCGCTGTACACGCCAGAATGCCGCGAGTGTGAATACTGCCTGAACCCGAAAACCAACCTGTGCCAGGCCATCCGAAGCACTCAGGGCCAGGGCTTAATGCCTGATGGAACCAGCCGCTTCAGCCTGAACGGCAAGCCCATTTTCCACTACATGGGTTGTTCAACTTTCTCGAATTACAGTGTCTTGCCTGAAATCGCGCTCGCCAAAGTCAACAAAGACGCGCCCTTTGACAAGATTTGCTATATCGGTTGTGGTGTCACAACCGGTATCGGTGCCGTTATCAACACAGCTAAAGCAGAACCCGGCTGTAATGCGGTCGTGTTCGGTCTAGGCGGGATTGGCCTGAACGTGATCCAAGGTCTACGGATGATCGGCGCCAATCAAATCGTCGGCGTGGATATGAACAACGACAAGAAAGCCTGGGGCGAGAAGTTCGGCATGACCCACTTCGTTAACCCCAGTGAAGTTCAAGGCGATCTGGTAGCCCATTTGGTCGAACTGACCGGCGGTGGTGCGGACTACAGCTTTGAGTGTATCGGTAACGTCAACGTCATGCGCCAAGCCCTCGAGTGCTGCCACAAAGGCTGGGGCGAGAGCATCATCATCGGTGTCGCAGGCGCTGGCCAAGAAATCAGCACACGTCCGTTCCAACTGGTGACTGGCCGTAGCTGGCGCGGAACTGCCTTTGGTGGCGCCCGCGGCCGTACTGACGTACCCAAGATTGTCGACTGGTACATGGACGGCAAGATCGATATCGATCCGATGATTACCCATACCTTAGATTTGGAAGACATCAACAAGGGCTTTGACATGATGCATGCCGGCGAGTCAATCCGCAGCGTGGTGGTGTTCTAATGGAGCAGGTGTCTAAAGCACTCGCTTTTGGTGGCACTCAGGGCGTGTACACACACGCCTCAAAAGCGACCGGTACCGACATGACTTTTGCGGTATTTACGCCACCAGGCGAGGGCCCTTTCCCAGTTTTGTGGTATTTGTCTGGCTTGACCTGTACTCATCAAAACGTCATGGATAAAGGCGAATACCGCCGACTGGCCGCTGAACTAGGCCTGATGGTGGTCTGCCCCGATACCAGCCCGCGCGGTGAAGGCGTAACTGCACACGATGACAACTGGCAATTGGGCTGTGGCGCGGGCTTCTATGTCGATGCCACCCAGTCCGAGTACTCACATTTCCAAATGCAAAGTTACATTTTGGAAGAGTTAACCGATCTGATTGCCGAGTCCTTCCCTGCCGACATGAGTCGCCAAGGCATTACAGGTCACTCGATGGGTGGGCACGGCGCTTTGACATTCGCCCTGAAGCATGCAGATCGCTTTGCCAGTTGCAGTGCCTTTGCACCCATAGTGAACCCTTCAACGGCTGACTGGAGTCGTGGTGCTCTAACCGCTTATTTGGGGGCTGACGAATCCGCCTGGGCCAACTATGACGCCGTTCGCTTGATCGAGAACGGAGCACGTTTCCCTGAAATCCTGATTGACCAAGGCGAAGCAGACAGTTTCCTAGCGGACGGTCTGCGCCCTTGGCTTTTGGATGAGGCTGTTCAAGGCACTGACATGAAGGTCACCTTGCGCATGCAGCCCGGCTACGACCATTCGTATTTCTTTATCTCAACCTTTATGGATGATCATCTGCGCTGGCACGCCGAGCGCTTGACGTCCTAATATCGAAAAACTCGATTGTCGGGGTGAGGAATTTCCGGCGATCGAGTGGTTGCCCTCTGATAGGGTTTCGCCATCTGTAAAGGAAGGCCTTCAATGACACTAGAACAACAACGCGAACACGTTCGCATCGATCTCGCCGCCATGTTCCGTCTGACCGCTCACTTTGGTTGGGACGACACCATCTGGAATCACATCACCGCTCGGGTCCCGGGTGAAGGGAACCGGTTTTATATGCACCGTTTTGGTTTGGGCTATGACGAAGTCACCGCCTCTAACCTGATTGTGGTGGATGAAGAAGGCAACGTAATCGAAGGGCCAGAGGATGTTAACACCGCCGGGTTCATCATCCACAGTGCCATCCACCTGGCGGAGACGCACAAACACAATCGCTTTGTATTTCACGCTCACCCTAAAAGCGCGATTGCAGCCACGGCCTTCCAAGAAGTGCCCTTCTTTATTCAGGACAGCTCAATGCTGTATGGAAAAGTCGGCTATCACGACTGGGAAGGCTTGTCAGTCGACCCAGACGAGCGTCACCGCATCGCGGCCAATCTGGGCGATAACGGCGTCCTGATCATGCGTAATCATGGATTCCTGACCGTCGGCGAGAGTGCCGGCGAATGCTTCATGAACATGTACTACGCCATCCGTCTGTGTGAAGTGGCATTGCAGGTTACCGCAACACAGGGTGTGGAGCTTGCCAAAACCGATCCCAAGATGTGGGAACTGGCCAGCAAGCAATACGAATCCTTTGCCCCGGGTAAATACGAGTGGCCCGCGTTACTTCGCAAGATGGACCGTCTCGACCCCAGCTACAAGCACTAGGAGCCTGTCATGCAAATCGGAATCATCGGACTGGGCAACATGGGCTCAGGGATGGCGGCTAATCTGCAAGCGTTCTCGGCCAGCCAAAATCGATCACTGTGGGCCTTTGATCTGGATGCAGACAAGGTCGCAGCGCAAACTGCTGGCGGCGCACAGGCGGCTGACTCGGTTGAGCAGCTGGTCGGGAAGGTTGACGTGTTGTTAACGTCATTACCCAGTGCTGTACAGGTGAATGCCATCGCACCTGTGGTGTTCGAGCATGGCTCGCAAGGCCTGACCTGGCTTGAAACCAGCACCAACGATCTGGGCCAATGGCAAAAGATTCTGGATGCAGCACCGGATCATATGACGCTGATTGATGCGCCGATTACCGGTGGCTACGAAGGTGCCCGTGACGGCACCCTGACCATGCTGATGGGCGCCGATGAAACGCAGGTCGCGCCACTCCGCCCAATGCTAGAGGCCATGACCAAGAAAGCGCTGGTCATGGGCCCCTCGGGTGCCGGCTACATCGCCAAGTTGGCTCAGCTTCACCTGAACTATCTAGTCGCCCAAGGTATCGGCGAAGCCTTGATGCTCGGCGCTAAGGGCGGCCTAGATCTGGCACAGCTGCATGATGTGTTTATGAATAGCTGTGCCCAGAGTTACGTCGTAGATGCCTACATCCCGCGAGTGCTAGACGGCTCTTACGATCCCTCATTTGCTCTAGGCTTGGCGCGCAAGGACATGCGATTGGTCAATGACTTAGGCGCGCATTTAGGCGTTGATTTGGAGTTGGGTCAACAGGTTCTATCTGCCTACGACGATGCGACGGATCGCTATGGATTCGATGCACCGCACTTATCGATTCTTAAGCGTATCGAAGAAGCATCTGGACAGGCCTTGCGTACACCCAGCGGCTCATGATTCAAAGCTATCAGGTCCAACTGGTCGCGCTGCCCCTGACCCGACCCATGGCAACCGCAATACACCGAACGACACACGTTTATTGTGCCCTGCTGCGTGTGCAGACCGCAGATAGCGAGGGTCAATCCTTCGTGTTTAGCCTCAATCGAGATCGAGCCCAGGCGCTCAAATACATGATCGATAGTGTGGCAAACATTTACGTGAATGCAGATGAAACGCCTGAAACGCTATTCCAGCGCGCTTTGATCGACATCAATGCCTCTGGCGCGCAGGGTTTTGCAGTTTCCGGCATCACCGCCTGGGATACCGCTTTATGGGATGCGCTGGGCAAGGCACAAAACCGGTCGCTTGCTGACATGTTTGGACAAGTCCGATCAGAGGTGCCGGCCTATGCCAGTTCTGGCTTGTGGCTTAGCTATTCCATTGACGAGCTATTGGAAGAAGCCGATCGATTTATCCAACAGGGTTTCCGTTCGGTCAAACTCCGGGTAGATGGCCAGGTAGAGCGAGACGCGGATCGCGCGCACGCACTGCGAGATGCACTGGGGGATGACATCGAAATTCTGGTGGACGCCAATCAAGCGCTTGATGTCGATACGGCCATTGCGCTGGCCCGTGCGCTGGAGCGTTACAACATCGGCTGGTTTGAAGAGCCTGTCCTGCACAGCGACCTGGACGCCCAGCGCATCGTGCGTGAGGCGAGTCCCATTCCTATCGCTGGCGGTGAAACGGACTACACCTGTGTTGGTATGCGGCGGATTTTGGATGCCCACTGCACGGACGTGCTGATGCCGGACCTACAACGCATCGGCGGGCTGACGGAGATGCGCAACGCAGCCAAGCTGGCCGCGTCTTATCACACGCCCATCTCGACTCACATTTTTACGGAATACAGCCTGTCCATTGCTGCCAGTAGCGAAAACTGCATTAGTGTCGAGCATGTGGACTGGTATGAGGGTTTGTTTACCACGCCCGTTCAAATCAAAGGCGGTATGGCAAAGATCCCCGCAGGCGCAGGGACCGGCTTTATATTCGACGACGCTCGCATCGCCGAGTATGGATTCTAATCGCTTAACTTATCGATCCGAGTCGAGTTAGCCATGTCCCAATGCATTTGGGTGGCACGGCCGTAAATTTGTTTTGAGCGCTCGGGCAGGTTCACCGTGTCGGGATCCCGGGTGTAAGTGGGCAATGCGATATACCGATGCTTGTCACCGACCACGCGGGTCACTCGGTGCAACGAGTAACGACCTTTGAAGATCTGTAAATCCCCCTCTTTGAGCGGCAATTCACGCACGTAGCTGCGATCGCCGTTCAATGCATCTTTGACGTTGTCGTAGCATTCGTCCTCAGGATTGCGAATATCAGGGCAATATTCGAATACACCGCCCTCGTCTGCTTCCTGAACCAGGATACTCACGGTGTAAGCATTGCCATCAAAATGCCAGGGGAAATAATCGCCAGGTTTCATCACGCCGTAAGGGTTGCGCCCCAGGGGGTCAGCCCAGCAGTAGATATCGGGATCACGCAGACTTTCGGCAACAAATTTACGCACGATCTCGCTGTCGTAAATCGTCGTCATGGGAGAGCTTGGCGCGATCAGATCTGAATTGAAGAAACCGCTAGTACGATGCTCAAAGAAACGGCGCGGATGATCTTCGGGGAAACGCTCGTCTTCTTTGCTGAAATACGGATTGTGCGAGTTCTCAGACCAGAAGATCTCGTCATAGCCCGCTTCAATTTCCGCCTTCATCAGCTCTAAGGCTTCGGGCCGAACGAAGTCCGGCAGGCAACAACAACCGTACTGATCCAACCCTTCACGGGCCAGCTCGACCACCGCTTGGCCCTCGGGTGAGTCCAAGCGATCAATCGGATAACGCTCTAGGTTTAAGATGTCTTCCAACGCCATGGCTGGCTGAATGTTTGCTGGTTGGTTCATACCCACGCCCTCGTTATTTGGCGCTAGTTTGGACTGGGAATCAGATGACAAAAAGCGAATAGATTTGCAGTCTCCTATCGATTTTGTCGATACTAGCGAGATAACAACAAAGCGGCCTGAACCCATGAACATTAGCCACTTGAAAGCCTTTCTAGAGATTGCCGAAATCGGCAGTTTTCAACACAGCGCCGAACGCCTGCACATCACTCAGTCGACCATTAGCGCTCGAATAAAGACACTTGAAGAGCAACTGGGACAGGATCTATTCATTCGTCGCCGTGACGGCGCCCAACTGACGCCTCAAGGGCACAAACTGGTCCAACATGCCCAGGCGGCCGTGCAGGCTTGGGAGCAAGCCAAGTTGCGTCTCTCGTTGCCCGAGCAGCTCAGTCACATGCTTGCGATTGGCGTACAAATGGACCTATGGGCGGATCTGCTATTGCCCTGGGTCGATCAGATCAAAGCCCGGCGCGCCGAAGTGGGTTTTGCTCTGCGAGTGGAATTCAGCGAAGTATTGTTGAAGCAAATCCATGAAGGCGGTTTGGACATGGCCCTGTGTTACACCCCGTCACGAATGCCAGGATTCGTCAGCGAACGCATTCTGCTAGACGAACTGATCCTGGCTTCGAGCGAGCAGCGTTCTGCGCAGGTCGAATGGCGTGAGGACTACGTTCATGTAGATTGGGGCGAATCCTTTAGGCAGCAATACCAGCAGGCCTACACCACATTGCGTGCACCGGCACTCACGGTAGGCACCTACACCTTAGCGCTGGATTACATCGAACGTAACGGCGGCTGCGCCTTTATGCCCAAGCGGGCCGTGCAGGACTTACTCGACCGTGGAACGTTACACCAGATCGAGGACGCCCCAGTCTTTGAACACCCCGTCTACCTCGTTCGCCCAAGCGCACCCAATGACCCCGAGCTGGTGGATTTTGCTCAGGCCTGCCTGGATCAAATGTTAGGGGCAACTCAATAAAAAAGGCGCGACCCGAGGGATCACGCCTTTCGCTTTGGCCGAAATGTCCGCTTAGGACGCGACGGTCTTGAGCGGGATAATGGGTTTCAGTTTTTTGGTCATGTAATCGCAGTACCAATCTACGAACTGGCATACCCCATTTTCTTCAATGTCGGAATACGGACCCGGCTGATAACCCGGAGACTGCGTGCCAATCTGGCACTCAGCGACCAGTGCAGCATCCTGAGCATTGGTCTGAATCCAGACATGGGTCAGATGATCCAAGTCATAGTCGACGCCTTCGACGGCATCTTCAGGCACCAACCAGCGGGTCACCAACTGGGTCTGGTTCTTACCCAAGGGCAACATCTGGAAGCTGATCGCATGATCCCCCATCCAGTGGT
>JASFWN010000043.1:0-6758 GCA_050049295.1 Pseudomonadales bacterium | reverse complement strand
ACCGGCTGCCCACTCGCGTTTTGGCAGGCTTGAGAGCGTATCGGTATCAATGATGACGGCCTTGGGCTGATAAAAGGCGCCAATCATATTCTTGCCTTGTGGATGGTTCACCGCGGTCTTCCCACCCACGCTCGAATCAACCTGCGCAAGCAAGGTCGTGGGAACCTGCACAAAATCGACTCCGCGCTGATAACAAGCCGCAGCAAAGCCGGTCATGTCCCCGATCACACCTCCACCCAGAGCGATCAAACAACATTTGCGACTGAACCGAGCCTGCATTAACTCGCTCCAGATTGCCTCGACGCTGGCCAGCTTTTTGGACGCCTCGCCCGCCGGAATCGTGTGCGTCAACACCCGAGCATGGCCAAGCTGAGCGACCAGTCCCTCTAGATAAAGTGGCCCAACCTGATCGTCTGTGACGACCATGATCTCTGTATGAGGCGCCGCCTCGGCCACCCGCCCCGAATGCAACAAGCCCGGCGCAATATCGATCACGTAACTGCGTTCACCGAGTTCTACTAAAACCTGAGGCATTCCTATCAGCTCCTTAAATTTGACTGGATTTTTTCGACCACTTCCCGCGGGTTGCTACGATGTGTCGAGATAACCAAATCTGCGACCTCTCGGTACCAAGGGTCGCGACGATCAAACAAACGTTGCAAGGTCTCACGAGCGTTTCCCTGCGCGACCAGAGGGCGATTGGGGTCGTTACCAACGCGTCGGTAGAGCGCGCCCGGCGGGGCGTACAAATAGATCACCTGAGCGGCAGCTTTTTGCAGCAAATCGCGGTTTTCGGGCAACTCTACAACGCCACCGCCGGTCGACAGAATTTGATCAGGCCGCTCGAGGGCCTCGGCCAGCGCCTGATGTTCACGCTTGCGAAACCCAGCCTCACCCTCTTTTTCAAAAATCCAAGGGATATCCGCGCCCGTTGAGCGCTCAATTTCTTTGTCTGTGTCGCAAAAAGCCCAGTCAAGAGACTGGGCCAATCGATGTCCGATGGTGCTTTTGCCCGAACCCATGAGGCCGATCAGCACCACGGGTTGAGCCTGTTGTAGCAACTACCGTCTCGCTAATGCATCGTTAATCAGTTTTGGTGTGATGAAGACTAACAGTTCTTTCTTGTCTTCAATAACTACCTTGTTACGGAATAACTTGCCCAAGAGCGGTAAATCACCCAAAACCGGCACCTTTTCCACGTCATTGTTATTGGTTTCTTCAAACACACCGCCCAACACAATGGTCTCACCGTCACCCACCAAGACCGTGGTGTTGAGCTTGCGCGTATCGATGATAATTTGGCCATCGCTGGTGGTACCGCCCACCGAATCCTGCGCGATGGCCAGCTCCATAATCACGTTGCCGTCAGGCGTAATCTGAGGCGTAACATCCAAAGAGAGCACCGCATTTTGGAACTGCACATTGGTGCCGCCATCACTGACCGTGGAATAAGGAATCTGAGCACCTTGCTGAATGGAGGCCGGAGACTGGTCCGCTGTAACAATTTTAGGTTGAGCGACCACTTCACCACGACCTTCGGCCTCCAGCGCATTCAACTCCAAATTCAATTGCACATCGTTGGCGGCAAGGCCCAGTGAGAAAGCGCCTTTCTGTGCACCGGCCGGGACCAAATCGACATTCAGCCCCTGAGTGGCGGTTCCAAGCGCCCCACCATCGAATCCCGAACCAATGCTGGCTCCGATTCCACTGTTGCCCAGGTTGTCACTGGCAAAGGCACCCCAGCGCACACCAATGCGCTCGCTAAAACTCGATTCCGCCGTCACAATGCGCGCTTCGATCATGACTTGACGCACCGGTACGTCGAGCACCTGCATTAGGTCGCGAACCTCCTGTAATTTAGCCGCCGTATCCTGGACGATCAGCGTATTGGTTCGCTCGTCCACCGCCACACTGCCGCGAGCCGTCAGCAATACAGAGGAGTCGCCAGCCTCGGCCGCACCGCTGACGCTGTTGCCGGTTAACAACCCGGCAATATCCGCGGCTTTGGAGTACTGCACCTGAATAAACTCGGTGCGCAGCGGTGCCAACTCCTGCGCGGCTCGCTGGTTTTCAAGCTCTAGCTGTTCTCGAGCGGCAATTTCCTCTGCCGGAGCCACCAACAACACATTTCCGACCTGACGCTTATCTAAGCCTTTGGTTCGTAGCACCAAATCCAACGCCTGATCCCAGGGCACGTCCTGTAGGCGCAATGTGATGTTGCCGCCCACGGTATCCGACGCCACCAGGTTCAAGTTAGTAAAGTCCGCAATCAAGTTCAGTACTTTGCGCACCTCAATATCTTGGAAGTTCAGACTCAAGGTCTCGCCGGTGTACTTCTGCGTTTCCTCCAACAGCTTCTGCTCTTGGGTGGTCAAGCGCGATACCGCTAAGGTAAACAGGGTATCGGTTTGGAACGCTAAGTAATCAAAAGACCCCTGAGGACGCACCGCAATAACCGTGTCTCCCTCTTCAGAGAAGGCATCGATTCGCTGAACTGGCGTACCGAAATCCACTACATCCAAGCGTCGAGCTAATTCGCCCGGCAGCTCAACACCCGGGAAACGAATCCGTACTACTTGACCCTGTTGCTCTATGTCGGGTGTTACCGAGGCCGTCGACAAATTGATTTGGACTAAGCCTTCGCCTTCGTCGCCCCGGCGGAAGTCAACATCCTGAATTTTGCTATCAACCGCAGCCGTTAAAGGCACAGGAGCCTGCAGCGCCGGTGCCGCCACAACAGGACCACCCAACGCCAATACCAACTGGTTGGCCTGGCTCTGAATATCGAAGGGCATCATCTCGCTCAGATTGACGATCAAACGGGTCCTCGCCCCAGCCTCAACCACCGTCACACCCGATACTTTTTCGCTACCGATTTGAAAGTAACGCTTATCCAACGCACTGCCTGTTTGATCGAGATCGACAGCAATACGAGCCGGATCATTAACCGAGTAACTGCGGGCCTCGGGCGCATCACCGTCAAAGGCCAAACGAATTTCGATCCGCTCGGAATCCAGTGACTGAACGTCCAAATCGGTCAAGACCACTGGCCGAGCTTGAACTTGGGCTGACAACATCAGTGCCAAGGTGGGTAGCCAGAATTTCATCAAGGCCTGCATAGTTAATTCCTTACCGCTTAAGACTCTGGCGACTTCAATGCCAGGGTTCGAGGACGCTCCAGCCAGCCTTCGCCGCCGTCGGGAACAATCTCTGTTAATTCAATCGCCAACTCAGTGATCCGAGTGACTTTTCCGTAGTTTTGACCCAAGTAATTGCCGGCGGTCACTTTGCTAATTTGTCCCTGTGTATCCCCAACCAGGGCAAATATCTGTCCGTCCTTGAGTGCCAAGGTGCCGACCATACTCAGGGCATCCAAGCTGAACTGTTCTAGGTACTCTCTGGAACGGTTAAGGTCCGGTTTAATGTTTGGATCGGTCACCGGCTGATTCAGTTGGCGCACTTCGATCGGCGCCAAAAACGGACTGCGCATGGCATTGGCGCGATAAACAAAGGGTTCATAGTTTTCAAAGGTCGGCACCGGCTCGATCTCTCCACCGGGCCGCGCTTTGACCTGTGCCACAAAACGCTCAAGGTCATTCATCTGAGCCGACTGCTGACAACCCGCCAGCGCAAGAGCCGCTGCCATCATCCAAGTACTACGAATCATCACGATACCTGTAGGTTTTGGCCAAAATATTCATATCCAGCTGATCGCCGCCAACCGGCTGTATCTGGAAATCATGCAAGGTCACGATCCGTGGAAGCCCGGCTACGCCACTGACAAAGCCGCCTAGCTCGTGATACGAGCCACGAACACTGATCTGGATGGGCAATTCGATGTAGTACTCGCGCTGGATCTCGGGCTGAAGATTGATCGAATCGAACTCCAAACCCGCGCCGACGCCGGTGCTGGTAATGTCTTCCAAAAGCCCCGGCACTTCGGTATCACTGGGCAACTGGCGCAGCAACGCCCCAAATTGCGCTTCCATATCCACCATCTGCTGACGCAGTGCCGGCAAATTCGCCACCTGAAATGCTTTGGACTCAAACTGTGTTTTCAACGTGGCTTCCTTGGCCACTTCGGTTTGCAACTGAGTCTGTTTTCCTTTGATTACAAACCACCAGCCCGCCGCCAAAATCACCGCAAACAGAAAGGCCCAAAAAATCATCTTCACCAGCACCGGCCACTGACCGGATTGCGTTAAATCCAAGTCCTCAGCTCGGAAATCTTTCATTTCCTCGATCATTTTCATTGCACGAGCCCTCCGTCCGCCCATTCCGGACCGTTCGGATCGTCCAAAGAAACATTCAAACTAAAGACATTGGGCAATGAGCCGGTCTTTTGCGCGACCACCTGCGTCAGGTTCGGGTCTTTGAACCATGCCGATGCTTCAATCGAGCGCATCAAATTGGAAATCCGATTGTTATTTTCGGCACGTCCCTCGAGCTGAATGCGGTCACCCGTTCGATTCAGACTGGTGTAATAGCTGCCGTCTACCAGCGAGGTGACCAAGTTATCGAACACATAGACGATGCCAGAACGTCGCCCCTGCAAATCCTGAATAACCTGCATCCGATCGACCAACTGCCCACGCAAAGTCCGGAGCGATTCAATTTCCGTGATTTGTTTTTCGACTCGAGCGATCTCGGTCGACAGAAAATTATTGCGCTGCTTTTGTGCGCCGATCTGGCCGTCGTAAACCTGAACGCCAGCAAACACCATGGCACCGGCCAAACTGGCTGCCAATGCCGAGCCGATGACAAAGCTGCGTTGACGGCGCTGGCGCAATTCATCACGCCAAGCCAACAGGTTCACACCGTCTGATTCAAATGCCCGCATCGCCAAGCCCGCGGCAATCAGCAAAGCCGGTGCATCCTGGACCAAACTTTGAACGTTAACGTTTTTGCCTGTCGCCATATCCGCAAAGGGGTTACAGACGACGACCGGGGTGGCCAAGCGAGCTTGAAGTAAGTCAGGCAAGGAGTCGATTGCCGCGCATCCGCCGGCTAACAAGAGCGTATCCAACCGGTCATGCTGTGAGCCGGCATAATAGAATTGCAGGGAACGCCCTACCTGCTGTGCGAGATTCTCACAAAACGGCTCTAACACGGATTCGGCATAATCATCCGGCAGACCGCCCTGCTTTTTCGCCAGTCCGGCTTCATCACTACTCAGCCCATAGCGCTTTTGAATCTCTTCGGTGAGCAAGCGCCCGCCGTAAATTTGCTCGCGCGTAAAACTGATCGAACCCTGCTCAAGCGCAGCCACCATGGTGCTGTTGGCGCCCACATCGGCGATACCGATAACGCCCTCGGCTACGCTCGGATCCAGCTGGCTGGCCATCAGCTCGTAGGCCCTCTCAACCGCATAGGCCTCAACGTCAATATACAGCGGCTTCAGACCCGCAATCTCCAAGGCCTCTGTCCGAGCCTCAACCTGTTCGCGACGACACCCCGCCAACAACACATTGACCTGATTATCATTCGACGGATTTGGACCCAGCACACGAAAATCGAGCGCAACTTCATCAAGCGGATAGGGGATGTACTGATCTGCCTCGAGAGCGATTTGGCTTTCCATCTCGGCGTCAGACAACCCAACGGGCATTTGGATCACCTTGGTGATGACCGTTGCCCCCGCCACGGCCATCGCCGCATGCTTGGTTTTGGTCTTCGCCTTGGCCACAACGCGCTTAATGGCTCCACCGACCAGCTCGGTATCGGCAATACTGTTTTCGACGACCGCACCCACCGGCAGAGGCTCGACTGCATAGCTCTCTACGCGCATCCGGCCGCCCGAGCGAGAGAGCTCGATCAGCTTGACCGCGGAGCTAGAAACGTCGAGTCCTAGCAATGCTTGTTTCTTACCCACCAACATGATGTGAGTTCCATCCTCATAAGTGATTTGCATCTCTCGCCCAACAGGGCAAGATCACTTCAAGTAAAGGACACGGATTAGAACCTCGCAAATGACGTGGAGGGAAATACTTCCCTATAATCCAACTGGCGATTCAAATCACGGGAACCGATTGGGTGCGTTTCTTCTTTAAATATGCCTTGTTATTAGGGCTTGGGCTGGGGATTCTGGGCGGCTTTGTCGCGGCCGGCGCCTATGCCTATTTGAAACCCCAGTTACCCGATCCGCTCGCGCTACGGGAGGTACAACTCCAGGTCCCCTTGCGGGTCTACTCGTCAGACAACCAATTGATTGCCGAATTTGGCGAGAAACGCCGTGAGCCGGTTTCACTGGACCAGGTGCCGCAGCAATTGATTGATGCATTCCTGGCAGCCGAGGACGACGGCTTCGAACAACACGTTGGGATTGACCCAATGGGTCTGGCTCGGGCCGCTTTCGAGCTTATTTCTACCGGTTCGATCCAATCCGGTGGCTCAACCATCACCATGCAAGTCGCGCGCAACTACTTTTTGAGCCGCGAACAAACCTTTATTCGAAAGTTTAAAGAAATTTTGTTGGCGCTTGAGATCGAACAGGCACTCAGCAAAGACGAAATTCTGTCGCTGTACCTGAACAAGATCTATTTGGGCAAGCGCGCCTACGGCGTCGCTGCCGCTGCCCGAATTTACTACAACAAGTCGCTGGACGAGCTGACTTTAGCCCAAGCCGCCATGATTGCTGGCTTGCCCAAGGCGCCCTCACGCTACAACCCGGTTAACCGGCCCGAGCGAGCCTTAATCCGCCGCGATTGGATTTTGGGCCGAATGCTGTCGCTCAACCTGATTGACCAGATCGCCTACGA
>JASFWN010000042.1:0-6917 GCA_050049295.1 Pseudomonadales bacterium | reverse complement strand
GTGGCTATCAAGCCGCCCGTGAGCTATTTGAATCCGCCAATGCCCCCTGCCCGACGGCCGTCGTGTGCAGTCTCGATACGCAGGCCGTTGGTGTCGCCCACTGGTTACGGGTTCATGGCTTAACGATCGGCAGTGACGTATCGCTGATTGGCTATGACGACATCCCTTTTGCCAGCGCCATGAACCCCAAGTTATCCAGCTTCTCGCAGTCGGCCACACAGGCTGGAGAGCGAGTCGCCAACATGCTCCTAGGCATTCTCGATGGAGATTCCCCTCAAGAGCATCACGTATTGGAGCGCCCAGAGCCTCGTTTTCGAGGTTCCAGTGCTACAAGGCAACTGACGTCTGAGCAGTTGCGCCACAAACTGGGCACCCTCGCCCTTGATCACAACGGAGAAAAACAAAAATGATGTTGAAGCGTACTTTACTCGCCGCAGCCGTGGGTGCTGCGATCAGCACGTCGGCCTTTGCCGATCTGCGTTTTTGGACCACAGAAGAGCAGCCCGACCGTTTAGCCAAACAACAGGCGATGGCTGAGCAGTTCCAAAGCAAGACAGGCGTTGCAGTTGAAGTCATTCCGGTTACTGAAAGTGAGCTGGGCAAACGCGCCACCGCCGCATTCGCTGCCAATGACTTGCCGGATGTGATTTATCACACCCTGCAATACGTGGCGCCTTGGCAAGAAGCCGGCATCCTGAATGTCGATGCAGCCTCTGAAGTCGTCGAAAACTTGGGTACCGACACCTTTGCGCCTGGCGCATTGGGCATGGCCACCATTGACGGCGACACGGTAGCCGTACCGGTCGACGGCTGGACGCAGTTGGTTGTTTATCGCAAAGATTTATTTGAGCAAATGGGCTTGGCGGCTCCCGATAGCTACGCCAACATTCAAGCAGCCTTGAAAGCCCTGCATAATCCGCCCAGCATGTACGGTTTCGTTGCCCCGACCAAGGTGGACGAAAACTTTATGAGTCAGGTCTTAGAACATGTCTTGCTGGCTAACGGTGCAACACCGGTCGACGGCAATGGTGTGTCCGGCTTTGACAGCCAGAAGCTGAAAGAGTCGCTGGAATTCTACAAGTCACTGGCCGATTCAAGCCCTGAGGGTGATTTGTACTGGAAACAGTCACGTGAACTCTATTTCGCCGGTAAGGCCGCCATGATCATCTGGTCTCCCTTCATTCTTGACGAATTGGCCGGCCTGCGTGATAGCGCCCCGCCGACCATTAACGACGATCCCACCAGCGGTGAGTTGGCCAGCAAGACCGGCATCATGTCGAGCTTTGCCGGCCCCTCAAATCCGGGCGGCGCAGCCTGGGGTGACGTACGCTACTTCGGCATCACTTCGGATGCAGATGTGGATGCAGCCATGCAGTTCGTCGAGTTCAGCATGAGCGATGGTTATGAACAGACCCTGTCGATTGCGCCCGAAGGTAAGTTCCCCGTGCGTCGAGGCGATGCCAGTGACAGCGAACGCTTCCAGAAGATTTGGTCAACTCTACCTGTCGGTGTCGATCGTAAGGCGCCTCTGAGCGATCTGTATGACGCTGAAACGATCAACACCATTACCAGCGGTCTCGCTTCAGCTCAGCGTTGGGGTGTCGATGAAGGTCAACTGAGCGCCGCCTCAAAAATCATCAACTCACAGGTCATTAACCGTGTTGTTCGTGAATACATTGATGGTGACATCTCTGTAGACGCAGCGGTTAGTAAGATCAACAACGAAATCAAAGCACTATAAGAAAAGCCGGGGCCTTCGGGCCCCGCACTCATTTATGTTTAAACACCTCACACTTAAACAGCGCGAAAGCTGGTTTGCTTTTAGCCTGCTGGCGCCGACTTTGCTGATTGTGCTCGCAATCATCATCGTTCCACTGCTGGCTAATTTTTGGATCAGCGTCAAACCGGTTGAACTGGCGGATCTTCGTCCACCCGAGGTGACGGTGTTTAAACGCGCTCGAGATGATGCGGATCATGTTTCGTTGCGGTACACCCTGCGCAATACCTCGCAGGAGCAATCCATCGAAAATGTCGAATTCACCGACCTGCTGCCAGATTCTACGACTTTAATCAGCGAGCTGCCGGAAGCGTGCCAAATTCGAGGTCAAGCACTGACCTGCTTGTATCCTAAATTTGAGCCGAAACAACGAGAGCGCTTCACAGTTTTATTGGCGGGCCTGACCTCGACAGAAGCCAAGGGTACGGCAACATCACTTAAATTTGATAGTGCAAATCCCATTTTTAATCAGCCATTTACCCTTGATAACTTCGACAAGCTTTTCAACTGGGGCGAGTTCAATAGTGTGCTGTGGGTGAGCTTCGTTTATACCATTGGCAGCACCGGCGGCGCGCTACTGCTCGGATTAGGAGCCGCTTTAGTCCTCAAGGAACAGTTCCCAGGGCGCGGCGCTGTGCGGGGGTTATTGTTATTCCCCTATGTTGCACCAGTTATTGCGGTGGCTTTCACCTGGATCACGCTACTGGATCCCACTAGCGGTACCGTCAATTCACTGCTGATTGAGCTAGGGATTCTGGAAGCTCCGATCAATTTCTTAGGACAGCGCAGTACAGACCTTGAGCTGCTTGGATTGGCGGTTGAGTGGCCCGTAGCACTTTCGAGCGTCATCGTGTTTGAGTCCTGGCGCTATTTTCCGCTGGCGTTTCTCTTCATTTTGGCTCGTATGGCGTCGATCAGCGAGGAGATGTACGAGGCCGCTGAAATTGATGGTGCTACCCCATTCCAACAATTCCGTTTTCTATCGCTTCCGATGTTGGCCGCCATTCTGGCGGTCCTGTTCTTGTTGCGGTTCATTTGGAACTTCAACAAATTTGACGACATCTTCCTATTAACCGGAGGCGCTGCTGGCACTCGAACGCTGACCGTCAGCGTTTATGAACAAGCCATTGCACTGGGCAACATCGGTGCAGGGGCTGCGGTAGCTGTGATCGTCTTCTTTGTGTTGCTGGTGTGTTCGCTCAGCATCATTAAGTTCTCACCCAAGGAAGCCAACTCATGAAACATTCCGCCTTACATGCGTTGGTGATAGGTTGTCTGTGGGCCTCATTCTGTCATTTGTTGGCTCTAACCGTATCTGGATTAGGCCTAGGGCAATTGATCCAGATGCCCGCCTGGCCTGTGTTGCTACTTGGCGGGATACTGGGTTTGGCCGCCCTATCCCACCTTCCTTACAAATCCATTGGCCTTGTCTTGGTAACAGGGTTTGTTGGACTGGGTCTGTCAAAGTCGCCGGCCTATGCCGTTCAACTGGCACTGTATTTGGGATTGGGTATCTATTGGATCGGATGCACCACACGCTGGGGCATCAACAATCGTTATCGATTGGAGCTTTTGTGGATTCGAGGGCTCAAGCTATTCGGCATTCTTGCCCTACTGGTAGCCGTTCTATTCCCGCTGGCGGTCATGGTGATTACCAGCCTGAAAAGCCAGGCACAACTGTTACAAAACCCGCTAGATCTGTCCGTAGATTGGCGCAATCCGGATCTGTTTAAGAGCTACATCACGCTGATCCAAGAATTCGGTTTCGCCACCTATTTCTGGAATTCGTTGTGGGTCAGTGCCGTCACCGTCGTGATCACGCTGGGTATCAGTATTCCTGGCGCCTACGCTGTTGCCCGCCTCAGGTTTCCCGGGGCCAGTTTCTTTAGCCAATCCATTTTGCTGATTTACATGGTGCCTGCGATCGTTCTGATGTTGCCGCTGTATGTGGCTTTCAGCCAAGCGGGTTTAAGAAACACCCTTGGCGGCTTATTGCTGGTGTACCCCGCCACCACCATTCCGGTGGCACTGTACATGCTGCAGGGCTACTTCAAAGGCATTCCCAAAGAGCTGGAAGAGGCCGGACGCGTCGATGGGCTCAGTCTGCCGGGCATCTTGCTCAAGATTACCTTGCCGTTATCGTTGCCGGCTTTGGCCAGCGTTTCGCTGTACGTTTTCATGATCGCCTGGAACGAGTTTCTGTTTGCTTTCATGTTCCTCGACGACCCGAAGATTTTCACGCTACCTCGGGGCGTTGCGAGTTTGAACTCGTCCGAGCTCCCACGGGAATTATTAATGGCCGGCGCTGTCATGACCACCCTCCCAGTGATGGCGCTGTTTTTATGGTTGGAACGTTTCATGGTGCAAGGCTTAACCGCCGGCAGTGTTAAGGGCTGAAAATGGAAAAATATCGCGAACAGGCAAGGAATATCTTGGCCGCCAATGATCGAGGTCGCTACACCATCCCAACCTCGGGCCTGTACCCATTTCAATGGAATTGGGACAGCGCATTCGCTGCCTTGGGATTTTCTCACGTCGATCTGGATCGCGCCTTGGTCGAGTTGGAAACCTTGATGGCAAATCAGTGGCCAGATGGCATGGTCCCACACATCATTTTCCATGAACACGACGAGGGCTATTTCCCAAATGCCGATGTGTGGCTAACACGGCGTCCCACTCCGACCTCGGGCATTACGCAGCCTGCCGTCGCCGGATTCGCGCTATGGCAAATTGTTCAGCGCGCCGCCGGCCAACCCGACCTGCTTGATCGGTGTAAGTCACTCATTGAACCCATTCACCGATGGCACCAGTGGTTTTATCGTGTCCGCGGAGATCAAGATGGCTTGGTCGCCATTGTTCACCCCTGGGAGTCCGGCAGGGACAATTCCATTGATTGGGATGAGGCGTTCGAACGCGTTCCGACCGAAGGCGTTAGCGAATTCAAACGCCGCGACACCTCACATGCCAACCCTGAGCATCGTCCCACTGACGAACAATACAAACGCTATATCTGGCTAGTTGAACAATTCCGCGGCTTGGATTGGGACAATACAGCCATTGCTCAGCAGTCAAAATTCCAAGTTGTGGACCCGGGTTTTAATGCCATTCTAATTCGTGCCTGTACTGATTTAGCTCAGTGCGCCGAATCATTTGGACTGGAGCCGATCGCACAGGAGTCCCGTGCGTTGGCGCGACTTGGCATCAACGGCCTAGACAAGCTATGGGCGGATGAACTGAATCAATACCTATGCTTAGACCGATTAACCGGCGACTTGGTGATGAGTGAATCCGTCGGTGGACTGCTGCCAGTCTTTGTTGGCATTGATACTGAGAAAGCCGAACGCATCGCCGATCGGATCCAACGACTGAAACGCGAGGCCAATTATCTGGTTCCCAGTCATAGCCTGGCCGATCCACGATCAGAAGAATTGCGCTACTGGCGCGCCCCGATCTGGCTGATCGTCAACTACATGATCGCACGCGGTCTCAGGGAACATGGCTTTGCAGCGCAGGCAGAAGAAATCGACAACGATAGCCTGACCTTAATCAAAGAAAGCGGGTTTGCCGAGTATTACAGCCCCATCGATGCCACGCCCTGTGGCGGTGATACGTTTACCTGGACGGCCGCCATCGTACTGGAACTGCTCGCCCATCGTTAACCGATGGGCCAGCGCACTAGCCGGGCAAACGGCCGCGGTCCATAGGCGTCGGTGTCATCTCGCGCATACGTTCGAATACATCCACACCCAATTGATCGAAGACGTGCAAAATATCCACCGTGACCCAGTTTTCGCGAATTAGGCCATTTTCACACCGCCAAAAATCCAGACTGCGCATGGTGATTTCTTGGTGGCCCGGAACCAATCCTAGGAAACCATCGCCTGACAAAATCATCTTCATGTTTGGCCAGCCCGTCACGCCGACGTAATCGTTGTCCGCAAAAAGGATGCCCTTGCCACCCGTCCCCATTCGGTTTGGGAACGCCTTCAGAAAAGGTTTTTGGTGCCAATGACGAAAGCCTTGGATGCCGCGATTGGTCCCTATGCCCGCAGGCCCATACCAATTCATCTTGGGGTGCCAGGATTCGCTTAGACGCATTCCCTCAACGCCCTCGGTCGCAAACCGCAACAGATTACCCAGCATACGCTCAACCAAATTAAGCGCGCTCTGTGAACGAACCAAGTTTCGCTCGCCCTGCTGAACCCCATCCTGTGTCGCCGGCCCCGGAACCTGCCAAAATCGGCCTAGCTGCGGCGCCATCGGCCAAGCGTTGCATTGCATCATCAACTCTGGAATATCCCAAATCGCCTGCATTTCAACAATTTGGTTATCGATGACTTTATAAAACTCATGAAACCGCATCGCGACTTGATGTCCAGTGGGGGGAATATCCAGCCAAGACTCAATCATGACACCGGTGTAGTAGCCGCAAGCACCGACCCAGTTTCCGTCCTCAAAGGTATCCCCTGCAATCCGAATGGTTTCCCTACGCTCAAGGTCCGGTATCGCAGCCGCCAAATCTGCGTACACGGCCAGCAAATCAGTGGGCCGTTCTAAATCTCCCAAGGGATGGCATAAATGAATGACGGCATCGGCGGCAAAGTCTTGGTCGATAACCGCCTTTAGATCTGCTGGGCTGTAGTCGTACAGGGCGCTGTGATAGGCGTCGAGTAGCCGACGATTCGCTTCGTGAGACATTTTTCAATCCTAGTAATATTGTATTTTTCTATTGAATTGATTTGGATCTAAAGCTTGCTTCTATGACCAGGCAAACTATCCTTCCGCCGGCAACTTTAAATCAACTTCTCTTAGGAGTCTTTACATGAGTCAAGGCATGACCCTGCCCGTCGTTACCTTTAAAACACGCGTTCGTGATGAATCGATCGGCGGTGACAACCCTTTCCGTTGGCAGGACGTTTCATCGGATGAACTTTTTGGTAGCGAGAGCAACCCTCGTCGAGTCGTGCTATTCAGCCTGCCCGGTGCCTTTACCCCCACCTGCTCGACTTACCAACTGCCTGGATTCGAAAAGCTAGCGGGCGACTTCGCAGCTGCGGGCATTGACGACATCTATTGCATGAGCGTCAACGATAGCTTTGTGATGAATAAATGGGCTCAGATGTGCGTCGATGGCGGCCTA
>JASFWN010000038.1:0-7178 GCA_050049295.1 Pseudomonadales bacterium | reverse complement strand
GGTGGCCAACAGATCATACTGACCTCAGATCGTTATCCCAAAGAGATCGACCGGATGGAAGATCGACTGAAAAGCCGTTTTGGTTGGGGTTTGACGGTTCGATTGGAATCTCCTGAACTTGAGACTCGCGTTGCTATTTTGATCAACAAAGCCAATGAAGCTGGGTGTGAGTTAGAACGTGATTGCGCATTTTTTATTGCACAGAAAGTTCGAGGTAACGTGCGAGACTTGGAAGGTGCGTTAAAGCGCGTTATTGCCAATTCTAAGTTTTTGAATCAGTCGATAACGGTCGAGTTCATTGCAGAGACGTTAAAAGACATGATCGCTCTGCATGATCGGCAGGTCAGTCTTGATAATATTCAGCGGGTGGTAGCGGATTTCTTTAAGTTAAAGGTCAGTGACCTGTTATCTGCTCGTAGAAACCGATCGATTGCACGGCCTCGTCAGATAGCGATGGCCTTGGCCAAAGAGCTGACCAGTCACAGTTTGCCTGAAATCGGTGAGGCATTCGGTGGGCGAGACCACACCACCGTGCTTCATGCCTGTCGAAAAGTAAAAGAACTGCTTAACACGGACACCGTGATCAAGGCAGACTATGACAAATTATTTAAATCGCTAGCCGGATAAACATTCGATGGACTTTACGATCTCCCGTGAACACTTTTTAGAACGGGCTAACATGGCCGCTGCCGTGGTTGAACGCAAACATACTTTGCCAATTCTGGCCAACGTATTGTTAGTGGTTGATGTCGCCAACTCGGCGCTAACGGGTACCGACTTAGACACTGAAATCAGTATTGAGCTCGAAGTGGATCAGGTTCGTGAGGGCGGTGAAATTACGCTGCCCGGCCGTAAGTTGGTCGATATTTTGAAGGCGTTGCCTCAAGACGCGCTCATCGAGTGCAAGTTAGAAGGCAGCCATATTTTGCTCAAGTCTGGCCGGTCAAAATTTAAACTCGCAACCTTGCCTGCCTCGGATTTCCCTCGGGTTGAAATGCAGGGAGATACAACGGCGGTTGCCGTGCCAGCGGCTCCCTTATCCAGAGCGGTGGCAAAAGTACAATTTGCTATGGCTCAGCAAGACGTTCGTTATTACTTGAACGGCATGCATCTGTCGGTCGGTGATGGCCGTCTTCGTTGTGTCGCAACCGACGGGCATCGCTTGGCATTGAGTGATGTGGCGATCGAAGATGCCAACGCCCAGGCTTCATTGATTCTGCCGCGCAAAGCCGTTTTGGAGTTGGCCAAGCTGTTGTCTACGGCGGGTGAAAAACCGGTCGCATTGCGTTTCTCATCCTCGCACTTGCAGGTGGAAATCGTCGGTTTGTCATTTACCAGTGTCTTGATCGAAGGCCGCTTCCCAGACTACGAACGGGTGATGCCGAAAGGCCGCCAAAATACACTGACGGTTGACCGTAAATTGTATAAAGAGGTGTTGTCTCGAGCGGCTATTTTGTCAAACGAGCAATTCCGTGGTGTGCGGATGGTGTTAGATGGAGAGTCGTTAACCGTTGCTACCCAAAACACGGAGCAAGAAGAAGCGGAAGAAACCATTGAGGCGAATTTTGATGGCGACAACCGATTCGAAATTGGTTTCAACGTAGGTTATCTGCAGGACGTACTGGGAGTTATCGAGCAAGACCAGGTGGAACTTCAGCTGGGTGATCCCAATGGCAGTGCATTGATGATCGGTAAAGGCGATACCGATTCCCAATACGTCGTTATGCCGATGCGGTTGTAATTGCGGCTTCAAAAACTCCATGTCGAGCGACTTCGGTCGCTCGAATCGGTTTCTATAGCGCCGTCTGGCGATTTCGTATTATTCCAAGGTGAGAACGGGGCGGGTAAGACCTCACTGTTGGAGTCTGTTTCTTTTCTGGCTACAGGGCGTAGTTTCTTAAACAGTCGGCCAGGTCATCTGATATCGGACGGCGCTTCAGACACCTTGGTGTCTGGACTGATTCAAGAGTCTGAAAACGCTTATCAATTGGGGATTCAGCGTGATCGTGCAGGCAAGGTCAGTGCCCGGATTAATGGTGAAACCGCCAAGGCTTTATCTGAATTGGCTCATCGCCTTCCTTTTCTGGTGGTAGGCGCCGAAGGGCTGGGCTGGCTGGCGGGAACGCCGCAGCGGCGGAGAAGTATTTTGGACTGGGGCGTTTTCCATGTCCAAAAGTTGCCGGGTGGCGTTTTTTCTCGATATAGAAAGGCGTTAGAACAGCGCAATAAAGCCTTAAAAAATGATAAGATTTCACAATCGGATGTGGCGCCTTGGGATCAAATTCTGGCGGAAGCTGGGCAGGCGATTGTCGAGGCTAGACAGGCCTATTTAGGCCAGTTAAATGAAGTCTTTCAAGGCTTGGCTTCGGGAGTAAGCGGTCTGCCGGAGATACGCTTGAATCACCGGGCGGGCTATAGCCAAGAGAAAGGCGATTTGTTGGCCGCGCTAACGCGAGGTTGGCAACGTGACCGGGTGATGGGAATGACCCATTCAGGCCCGCACCGAGGAGATTTGGAGATTCTGTGTCGTGGCGTACCCGCGACGGAAAATTTAAGTCGGGGCCAGCAGAAAGTGTTGGTCGCGCTGATCGTGCTCTCTCAACAGCAGTTGCTGTGGAGTGCACATCAGAGGAGAGTGGTATTGTTGGTGGACGATCTTGCCGCAGAGCTGGATGATCATCGACAAACTCGGTTGTGGGAATTGATGACTCAGACCGGTGCACAGGTTTTTATAACAGCGGTGGATGCAGAGCGTGTCCGCCCTATTTTGGACTCGAGCCGAAAGGTCCAGACGTTTCACGTGAAACGGGGCTCGGTTGTTGAAGTGGAGGCTTAATGAGCGAACAGGAATACGGAAGCGATTCCATCAAAGTCCTTAAAGGGTTGGAAGCGGTCCAAAAACGTCCAGGGATGTACATCGGTAATACCGATGACGGAACCGGCCTTCACCACATGGTCTTTGAGGTGGTCGACAACTCTGTTGATGAAGCCTTGGCGGGTCATTGCTCAAGCATTGATGTGACTATTCACAGCGACGAATCGATTACGGTGGCCGATGATGGCCGCGGGATTCCGGTTGACATGCACCCGGAGGAAGGCCGATCCACTGCAGAGGTCATCATGACGGTACTGCATGCGGGCGGTAAATTTGACGACAACAGCTACAAAGTATCCGGCGGCTTGCACGGTGTCGGTGTGAGTGTTGTGAACGCACTCAGTAAGAAACTGGTGCTGCGAATCAAGCGTGACGGCGCGGTTTGGGAGCAAACTTACGAGCACGGCGCGGCCACGGCCCCTATTGCGCAGGTTGGCACCACGGATGGAACCGGCACGGCGGTTCGATTTCATGCCAGCGAAGCCACCTTTGGCACCGTTGAATTTCACTACGACATCCTAGCGAAGCGCCTCCGAGAGCTCAGTTTCTTGAACTCCGGTATCCGCATCACCTTGACTGACGAGCGTACAGGCAAAAATGAAGTATTTGAGTACGAAGGTGGTCTGCGTAGTTTTGTTGAGTACTTGAACCGCAACAAGACCAATATTTGCGAAGTATTCCATTTTACCAGTCAGCGTGAGGATGGAATCGGCGTTGAAGTCAGTTTGCAGTGGAACGACAGTTATCAGGAAAACGTTTTTTGTTTCACCAACAACATTCCGCAACGTGATGGCGGCACCCACCTATCAGGTTTCCGCCGTGCACTGACGGCCGTGCTGAATAAGTACATCGAACAAGAGCAGCTGCAAAAGAAATCTAAGGTTCAGACCTCAGGCGATGATGCACGTGAAGGTTTGACGGCCATCATTTCGGTCAAGGTTCCAGATCCAAAGTTTTCGAGCCAGACCAAAGACAAGCTGGTGTCGCAGGAAGTTCAAACCGCGGTCGAGCAAGATATGCGCGAGTACTTCCAGACGTATTTGGAAGAAAATCCGACCGCAGGTAAAACCATCGCAGGCAAAATGGTCGATGCCGCTCGCGCCCGAGATGCAGCACGCAAAGCCCGTGAAATGACTCGGCGAAAAGGGGCGCTGGATATCGCCGGCCTACCTGGAAAATTGGCCGACTGTCAGGAAAAAGATCCGGCTTTGTCCGAACTGTTTCTGGTGGAGGGTGACTCAGCGGGCGGCAGTGCAAAGCAGGGTCGCGATCGTCGAGGCCAGGCGATTCTTCCGTTGCGAGGTAAGATTCTAAACGTTGAGAAAGCGCGCTTTGATAAGATGCTGAGCTCCCAGGAAGTAGGCACCTTGATTACCGCATTGGGTACCGGCATTGGGCGAGATGACTTTGATCTAGAGAAGCTGCGCTATCACAAGATCATTATTATGACGGATGCGGACGTGGACGGATCGCACATTCGGACGCTGCTGCTCACCTTCTTCTACCGCCAAATGCCCGACGTGGTCGCGGCCGGCCATGTCTACATTGCTCAGCCACCGCTTTATAAGGTGAAGAAAGGCAAGAACGAGCAGTACCTAAAGGACGAGGGAGCCCTACAAGACTGGCTAGTACAGGTTGCATTGGAAGGTGCCGAATTGATTCCGGGTCCAGGCGCACCGCCAGTCTCTGGCGCGCCGCTGGAAACACTGATTCGTAGTTATCTCGAGGTGAATAGCCGGGTTGAGCGCCTCGGCCGGCGTTTCCCTGAAGTGATTGCCAAGGCACTGCCCTATTTGCCCAAGATGACACGGGATTCGTTAGATGATGGGGACTTCTTGGCTGATTGGTCTGCGCAACTGAGTAAGTGGTTGCCTGACGATCCAAGCAGCGGCTTTGTGGTGAATGTGGTCGTAGAGCGAGACGAAGAGAACTCGGTTTCCAGACCGCTTGTGCGCTTGACTTGGCGCGGCACCACCAGTGAGCATCCGCTGGGATTGGAGTTGGTGGACAATATTGATTATCAGCGGATGATTGATCTGGGTAATGACTTGAGCAGCGCCTTGGATGCTGGCGCCGAGATTCGCCGTGGTGAGAAAGGACGCCCCGTCCGCACGATGGGAGATGTGTTTGATTTCCTGATGACCGAAGCGCGTAAGGGTCCCATGATCCAGCGGTACAAAGGTCTGGGCGAGATGAACCCAGAACAGTTGTGGGAAACGACCATGGATTCAGCCAATCGAAGAATGCTTCAGGTCACCATTGAAGACGCGATCAAGGCAGATGAGATGTTTACCACCCTGATGGGTGACGAGGTTGAACCCCGGCGTGAGTTCATTGAACGTAACGCGTTGAACGTTGCTAACCTAGACGTTTAAACGCTCATTGAATAAAAAAGCCCGCTTATGCGGGCTTTTTTGTTTCACGTGAAACGTGTTTTGGCTTGCAGTAGCTGGCAGTCGCTATGACCTTGCTCAACTGGAAAGCTGAGAAAGGTCTGCTACGCCAGCAAATAGACCTTGAAGCTGAGCTAACAAAGCCAGGCGATTGTTACGAACCTCAGGGCGATCGTCATTCACCATCACCTGATCAAAGAACCCATCGATAGGTTGACGTAAAGACGACAAGATGCCGAGTGCCTCTTTAAATCCAGCGTTCGCCAGTTCCGATTCTGCGAGGGTCACTGCATCCGACAAGTGTTTTTCTGCCTCGATTTCAAACAACGACGGATCAACGTTAGAAAATTCACGGTCAGTTTTCGCAAGAATGTTCCCGACTCGCTTACTGCCCGCGGCCACCGCAAGAAGGTCATCTCCACCGAGCGCATCGGTTAACACAACACAACGATCCACGAGGTCCATTAGATGTAGACTGTCGAGCTTAGCCGTCACGGCGACAAACACCTCAGCACCGACGCCCTCTCCTTGCAGCATCACCTTTAATCGATCCAGGAAGAATTGTTCGACTTGAGTTTGAGTATCCGCATTAGTTCGATAGCTATCTAAAGTTTCCAGCGCTGCGGCGATCCACTCTGATAGGTTTGCATTAACCTTTCGTTCCCTCAAAATTCGTAAAATTCCAAGGGCCGCGCGGCGCAATGCAAAGGGATCCTTTGAGCCCGTTGGCGGCAGGTCTACAGCAAACATGCCCACCAAGGTGTCGAGCTTATCTGCCACGGCAATGGTGCTGCCCACGGCCGTAGCCGGTAAATCATCATTGGCCCCGGCCGGTTTGTAAACCTCGACCAAGGCTTCGGCGATCTCAGCAGGGTAACCTTCGTGGCGTGCATAATAGGTTCCCATGAGGCCCTGTAGGTCGCTAAATTCTAGAACCATTTCGCTTAATAGGTCGCACTTCGCAAGTTTGCTGGCTGTGGTCGCTGTCTCGGCATCTGTGTCGAATGCGATTGCGATCCGCCCCGCCAACTTGGCTGCACGATTAGTTTTGTCGGACAAGCTTCCGAGTTTCTCGTGAAATACGATGTTGGCCATCTTGTCTGCGCGGCTGACCAAAGGCGTTTTAAGGTCTGTGTCCCAAAAGAACTTTGCATCCGACAAGCGAGCATTGAGTACCCGCTCGTTGCCAACAACGACTAATGCAGGGTCCTTGGATTCCAGATTGGCCATGGTGACAAACCGGTTAGCCAAAGTGCCATCCGCATGTTTCACGTGAAAATATTTCTGATGTTCTTTCATCGAGCTGACCAGAGCCTCTTCCGGAACGTCCAAAAAGCGCTCAGAGAATTGGCCCATTAGCGGAACTGGCCACTCCACCAATGCAGCGACTTCGTCGACCAAATCCTTATCCGTGACGACTTGATAATCGTCTGTCGACAGTGATTGAGCCAGCCTTCTGACCTCGTTGGCACGTACGTCGAAGTCTGCAATCACTCGATTATTCTTCAGGAGCTCGAAGTAGTTTTTAGGATCGTCAATTTCAATCCACTCGGGACTGTGCACACGATGTCCACGGGTTTGTTTGCCTGCTGCCCGATCAAACAGCGTCAGATCCAAGGCCTGCCCATCCAGCATTGCGACTAGCCACAGTACTGGCCGTGTAAACTCATCGCGAGTCGCACCCCAGCGCATACGCTTAGGCAGAGGCAGCTGATCAACGGCAGTTTTGATTAGCGTCGGCAGCAGATCTGTTGTCGCCTGACCTTCCTGAATCCCGTTGTACTCGAGCCATGTCCCTTTTGGAGTCTCGACCTCGGTCAGTTCGCTAGGCTCGATGCCCAGCTTCCGGCAAAACCCCAGTAAGGCGGGGGTGGGCTTGCCATCTTTATAACCGATGGCCTTGCTTGGAC
>JASFWN010000041.1:0-6938 GCA_050049295.1 Pseudomonadales bacterium | reverse complement strand
CCGCGGCGCCCGCGCCTGCTCCGGCAACTGCTGTCCCAGCACCGGCACTTGCTCCGATCGGTGCGCGCGAAGAGAAGCGTGTTCCTATGACTCGTCTGCGCGCGACGATTGCTAAGCGTTTGTTGGATGCCCAGCATAACTCAGCGATGTTGACGACTTTTAACGAAGTCAACATGAAGCCCTTGATGGACCTGCGTAAGGCCTACAAGGAGCAGTTCGAGAAGACCCACAACGGCACACGCTTGGGCTTCATGGGCTTCTTTGTGAAGGCCGCTACCGAAGCGCTGAAGCGATTCCCCGCGGTTAACGCATCTATCGATGGAAATGACATGGTCTACCATGGGTTCTACGACGTCGGTGTTGCGGTTTCAACAGAAAAAGGTCTGGTCGTTCCCGTCTTGCGTGATACCGACCGTATGACCATTGCAGAAGTTGAGCAGGGCATCAAGAATTATGCGGTTGCGGCTCAAAGCGGTAAGTTGAGCATTGATGACATGACCGGCGGTACATTCACCATCACCAATGGCGGTGTGTTCGGTTCAATGATGTCAACGCCCATTTTGAATCCCCCTCAAACTGCAATTTTGGGCATGCACAAGACTTATGAGCGTCCGATGGCGGTGAATGGCGAAGTCGTCATTTTGCCGATGATGTACTTGGCGCTGTCTTACGACCACCGCATGATCGATGGCAAAGACGCAGTACAGTTCCTAGTTACCATCAAGGAATTGTTGGAAGACCCAGCACGTATGTTGCTGAACGTCTAATATTCATCCTTCGGGCCGGCCAAAAGCGGGCCTGAAATTTTGAGAAGAGTAATGAAATGACGACTAAATACGATGTAATTGTCATCGGTGCGGGCCCCGCAGGTTACGTTGCCGCGATCAAAGCCGCGCAGTTAGGTTTGAAAACCGCCTGTGTTGAAAAGTGGAAGAAAAAGGACGGCCGGCCCTCGCTAGGCGGCACCTGTCTGAACGTGGGCTGCATTCCTTCCAAAGCGCTGTTGGAATCTTCACATAAGTTCGAGTCGACTCAGCACGAGTTGGCAGCGCACGGCATCGACATGGGTGACGTCAAGTTTGACGTGACCAAGATGATGGCCCGAAAGGACCAAATTGTTGAGCAATTGACCGGCGGTATCACGGGGTTATTCAAGCACAATGGCGTCGACCACTTGTTTGGCAAAGGCAAGCTGCTGAAAGGCAAGCAAGTCGAATTCACGCCGGACGATGGCAGTGCTGTGCAAGTGTTGGATGCGGACAATGTAATCCTAGCGACAGGTTCAGTACCGGTTGAAATCCCCCCGGCGCCTCTGACTGAAGGCATGATCGTCGATTCAACTGGCGCTTTAGAGTTCGATTCTGTGCCCAAGCGTTTGGGCGTGATTGGCGGCGGTGTGATCGGCTTGGAGCTGGGCAGTGTTTGGAATCGCTTAGGTTCGGACGTGGTGGTATTTGAAGCCATGGACAAGTTCCTGGCGGTAGCTGATCAGCAGATCGCAAAAGAATCAGCCAAGATCTTTAAGAAGCAAGGCCTCGATATTCGTGTTGGCGCGATGGTGTCCGGCACTGAGATCAAGGGTGACGAAATCGTCGTGTCTTTCAAAGACAAAGACGGTGAAAAAACCGAAGTCTTCGATAAGTTGATCGTCGCTGTAGGACGTCGCCCCTACACCGAAGGCTGCATCGCTGACGATGCCGGTGTTCAGATGGCCGATCGTGGATTCGTTCATGTTGATGATGTGTGCCAAACCAGTGTGCCTGGCGTCTACGCAATCGGTGACTTGGTTCGTGGCCCGATGTTGGCGCACAAAGGCTCGGAAGAGGGCGTTATGGTTGCAGAACGCATCCATGGCAAGCCTGCTCAAGTCAACTACGACACCGTGCCCAGTGTGATTTACACCCACCCCGAAGTGAGCTGGGTAGGTAAAACCGAAGAAGAGTGCAAGCAAGAGGGCATCCCCTACAAAGCGGGTACTTTCCCCTTCGCTGCTAACGGTCGCGCTTTGGCTGCAGGCGAGGGCAGTGGCATGGCTAAGGTCATTGCACACGCCGAAACCGATCGCGTATTGGGCGTGCACATCGTGGGTCCGAACTCGGGTGACATGGTGGCTCAAGCTGTGATCGCAATGGAATTTGGTTCTTCGGCAGAAGACCTCGGCACCATTATGTTTGCGCACCCCACGGTGTCGGAAGCACTGCACGAAGCAGCAATGGCTGTCGACGGCGCGGCGATTCATATCGCGAACCGTAAAAAACGCGCTTAACCTTGCGTTAAGCACCCATGGATGGGATCTCCCCTCTATGAACCGATGGCTTAGGTGATCCCTAAGCCGTCTGGGGCTCGGTTTTACCGAGCGAAACTTATCCGATCAAAGAGATTAGGAAAAATGAACCTTCACGAGTATCAAGGTAAGCAGCTGTTCCGTGAGTACGGACTGCCCGTTTCAACAGGTTATGCCTGTGACACAGTCGAAGAAGTACTGGAAGCAGCAAAGAAAATCGGCGGCGACATGTTCGTTGTCAAAGCACAGGTTCACGCCGGTGGACGTGGTAAAGCAGGTGGCGTAAAGCTGGTTAAGAGCGAAGCGGAAATCCGTGAGTTCTGCGACGCAATGATTGGCACCAATTTGGTGACCTACCAGACTGACGCGAACGGCCAGCCTGTCTCTAAAATCCTAATCGAAAACTGCACGGATATTGCCAATGAGCTGTATCTGGGTGCGGTCGTTGACCGTGGCACACGCCGCGTCGTTTTCATGGCATCTACTGAGGGTGGTGTTGAAATCGAGAAGGTCGCTGAAGAAACTCCTGAGAAAATCCTGAAAGCTGAAATCGACCCCTTGGTCGGCGCTCAGCCTTATCAAGCGCGCGAAATGGCTTTCCAGTTGGGTTTGACCCCTGCGCAGCAAAAGCAGTTCGTTCAAATCTTCATGGGCTTGTCTAAGCTGGTTCATGAAAAAGACTTGGCGCTGTTGGAAGTGAACCCCTTGGTCATTACCGATGAAGGCAATCTGCATTGCTTGGATGCCAAATGTGTCATCGATTCGAACGCGATGTATCGTCAGAAAGCGCTTCAGGAAATGCACGATCCCAGCCAGGAAGACGCACGTGAAGCGCATGCGGCTGAGTTCGAACTGAACTACGTTGCCCTCGACGGTAACATTGGTTGCATGGTCAACGGCGCTGGCTTGGCGATGGGCACCATGGACACCGTTCAATTGCACGGCGGCACACCCGCTAACTTCCTAGATGTCGGTGGTGGTGCAACCAAAGAGCGCGTTGCCGAAGCGTTCAAGATCATCTTGTCTGACGACAATGTTAAAGCGGTATTGGTCAACATTTTTGGCGGTATCGTTCGTTGCGACATGATTGCCGAAGGCATCATCGCAGCCGTTAAGGAAGTCGGTGTTGAAGTACCGGTCATCGTTCGCCTAGAAGGCACCAATGCTGACCTAGGTAAGGAAGTGCTGAACCAATCTGACGTCAACATCATTGCGGGTGAGTCTCTGACTGACGCCGCTCAGAAAGCCGTTAAAGCGGCATCAGGAGCGCTATAAATGAGTGTTTTGATCAACAAAGACACCAAGGTTATCTGCCAAGGTTTTACCGGTAAAAACGGTACGTTCCACTCTGAGCAAGCCATCGCCTATGGCACGAAAATGGTGGGCGGTGTAACGCCGGGCAAAGGTGGTACCGAGCACTTGGGCTTGCCCGTATTTAATACGGTACGCGAAGCGGTTCAGACGACGGATGCTGACGCAACCGTGATTTACGTTCCCGCACCTTTCGTAAAAGACTCTGTTTTCGAAGCGATTGACGCTGGCCTGAAGATCATCGTTGTGATCACCGAAGGTGTTCCCACCCTCGACATGTTGGACGTTAAGGTCAAAGCAGACCAGGAAGGCGTCACCTTGATCGGTCCTAACTGCCCTGGCGTTATCACGCCTGGCGAATGCAAAATCGGTATTATGCCCGGTCACATCCACAAGCCTGGCAAGATCGGCATCGTTTCTCGTTCAGGTACGTTGACCTATGAAGCGGTTAAGCAGACCACAGACTTGGGTCTGGGTCAGTCGACCTGTGTTGGCATTGGTGGTGACCCCATCCCCGGCACAAACTTCATCGACGTCTTGAAGTGGTTCCAGGAAGATCCTCAGACGGAAGGCATCGTGATGATTGGCGAAATCGGCGGTACCGCCGAGGAAGAAGCGGCCGCGTTCATCAAAGATAACGTGACTAAGCCTGTTGTTTCTTACATCGCTGGTGTTACGGCACCGGCCGGTAAGCGTATGGGCCACGCAGGTGCCATCATCGCCGGTGGTAAAGGTACAGCAGACGAGAAGTTTGCAGCGCTAGAAGCAGCCGGTGTACACACCACCAAAAACCTGGCCGCTATTGGCGAAACCATGGTTAAAGCGCTGGGTTAATAGCCCAATGCTTGATGAAAACGGGGCCATGGGCCCCGTTTTTTTTGCCTAAAATCCGACTCGTTGAAACGGGGGGAGGTCGTCCAGCAGCGTTCGACCATACCCCTTGGTTTGAATCCTTCGATCCAGGATGACGACTTGGCCTTGATCATCTTCAGACCGAATCAATCGGCCAACGGCTTGACGTAATCGAATAGAAGCGAGCGGTACCGTTACAGCAAAGAATGGGCGTTGGCCCTGTTGTTCAATCCACTCTGCATAGGTGGCTTGTATCGGGTCGTCCGGCTGTAGAAATGGAAGTCGAGTGATCACCACTTCTTCTAATAAGTGGCCGGGTAAATCGATCCCTTCAGCATAGCTTTGTAGCCCAAAGATGACCGAGGTCTCACCCTGATCTCGCCGCAAGCGGTGATGCCCCAAAATGGCGCCTCGGCTCAACGCAGTTTGTGATAACACTTGGGCGGCTTGCTTCGGTGTAATGGCCTCATAAATCCGTGTCAGCTGTGCTTTGGATGAAAATAGGACTAAGGCGCCAATAGAACGATCCCACAGGGTCTCAAGGTGTTCGATGATCGCTTGGTCGTGCTGATCGGTATCGGTCGGATCGCAAGCGTAGTCTGGCAGCAGCAGTTGGCCTTGTTCAGGGTAGTTGAACGCGCCCTGGACAATGTAGCAAGGCGTCTCGGCATCCAGCCCGAGCGCGTCGTAACAACGATCGAAGCGACGAGCGATGGCTAGGGTCGCACTGCACAATACGGCCCCGGCACAGCGTTTCCAAAGTTGCGTGTCGAGTCCTTCTGCGGCACTGGCCGGGCTAAACCAGAGCTCGGGATCGGCTTCGTCGAGTTGGCTGCGTAGTTCGATTCCTCGTAGTAAAACCCAGCGTGCCTCTGGGCCCTCGACTTGAGAGCGCGACCAGGCATTCAAAAGAGCCAATCCCTTTTCTAAGCGCAGCTTGGCATCGTTATAGAAACTTTGTTGAGCGCGCGCATATTCACTATCCAGCTCACCTTTATTGGATTCGGCATCGGTTTTGTAATAGTCAACCAGGTTGTCTAGTTCGGCGATTATGAGCTTGGCAGGCTCTACCCCATTACGCGCCAGGTCAGCGAGCGGTTGTGGTAATTGACCTGCAGGCAGTCGGTACTGATGCAGGCCGCTGGCGGACGTGCTCCACCGGGCATTGTCCTGAATGCATTGCCCGAGCCAGTCAATCACACTGTCTTGTAAGGATGCCAGCGGGGTAAGCAGGCGGTTTATATTGGGCTCGAGTCGTTTGATGATGGCGCTGGCATCATTCCCGGCGGCCTTTTCGCTCTCTTTAAGCCGTTTGGCGAGCGTGTTAATCCACTCTGACGTGCTGCCGAGTTGCATTTGTTGTGTCTGGTGACTGATCGCTTTGTCTGCTAGCTGATGGGCCTCGTCAAAGATGTAAATGGCGTCTTCGGGTGCCGGTAGGACGACGCCTCCACCCAGGGCTAAATCCGACAACACCAGGTCATGATTGGTGATGATGATTTCAGCATCCTCCATCTCATCTCGAGCGTTGTAAAACGGACATTCTTCAATGGCCTCACAACGTCGGCCTCGACAGTTGCCGTGGTCACTGGTCACTAAGGGGATCAGCTCAGAATCAATCGCGCTTTCCCAGTTGTCTAAGTCGCCGTCAAAATCTCCCGAATGAAATTGGCTATAAAGGCCTTCGATCAACGCCCTCTGTCCATCGGACAGGGGACGAATGAGGCTTTCAGTGGGCTGTCCGGCTTCAAAACGAGTGTGTTCGATTCGGATAGGGCATAGATAGCGGCGCCGACCCTTGGCGAGTTTTGCCGAGATGGGAAAATCTACGCTGTCTGCCAGCAGGGGAATATCTTTTTCGAGCAACTGGCGCTGCAACGATACGGTGGCTGTTGCAACCACCACTTGTTTGCTTTTTTCTCGAGCGCAAAGTAGCGCCGGTATTAAATAGCCTAGCGTTTTGCCTGTGCCGGTTCCGGCCTCGATAACCACCTTGGGTTGAACGATGGCGGTGTGCATCAATTGCCGCGTAATCCAACCGAGCATGTCCAATTGACCGCGGCGAGCGTGCCCGCCAATTTGATCGAGAAATTGTTGATAGGTGTTGCGTATGTCAGTTTTGAGGCGCTCGGAAACCAAAGATTGTCCCTAACCGGTTGATAGTGCGCGCTGAGAGTGCCTTGAATCCAACCCTCGGGCAAGGGAAAAGCTCCGGGGTTAGGAAGTTACCCAAAATGGGTGTTGTTTCATTTTGATACTTGGCCTATTCTCGAGTGAATGATGCAGTGCACAACAGGGCAGTGCACGTCCATTCCTCACATACTCAGGGAGTAAGTCGATATGACACAGGTAGTGATTGCAGGCTCGGCACGAAGCGCAATTGGAAGCTTTGGAGGCAGTCTGGCTAAGTTGAGCGCGGTAGACATCGGTGCTCAAGTGGTTAAAGGCTTGCTGGACAAAACCGGTCTGGATCCTGCCCAAGTAGACGAAG
>JASFWN010000037.1:0-7296 GCA_050049295.1 Pseudomonadales bacterium | reverse complement strand
AATTCGACTACGACCCAGCTATTCGACAGCAGACTCAGGGCGGAAACATCCCCCCGTTCTGGCCTTTCTATGAGCAATTGCATCGGATCCCGACTCTAGTGATCCGGGGCGAGTCCAGCGATTTATTGTCAGAATTAACTTATCAACAAATGCTGGCGACTCACCCCAACGCACAGGGCGTCATGGTCGGTCAAACGGGGCATGCGCCGACACTAAAAGAGCCCGAGGCACAGGCCGCCTTAACGGCCTTTTTAAATTAGCCTTCAGCGGCCAGTGGGCCGGCTTCTCGAGTTTGCGAAAGTGATTCTGGCGCTTGGCTTTCTAGATAGATGAGTTGATCGCCTTGGGCCAGTATCCGGGCTGCCGCCTGCACATCCGCTTGCGTTAGCGCTTCAACCGCACCAATCACTTGGTTGCGACGGTCAAATTCATAATCCAAGAGGCCCAGCGAGCGCCAAAAACGCGTGCTGCGTGCACTTAAGCTGGTGTCTTCTTGGGTCAAGTCACTGAGCACCGCGGCCTTGAAGTCCTCGAAGGCCTCAGGCGACATCTGGTCTAGGTCATTGATGAAACCCTCAAAGAACTCAAATGCGGCAGTCTCGATGGCTTGGGGCGGTGTGTCCGGCGATTGAACGGTAAACACCAACCCGGGTTGATTGAGCATCGGCATGTAGCCCGCGAACACGATGTAACCCAACTGACGCTGCGTCCTCAGTTCGGTATAGAAGGGCGTTTGCACCATTTGGCCCAGCAGCCGCAATAAGGCCTCCTGTTCGACACTGGTATTGGATTGAGTGAAGTAAGCGACCCAGGAGCGATCGGGGTGTTCAATTTGCTCGACGATTCGGCCCTCAGCGACCGTGGACGCAATGGCGGGCAATACGGCCTGTGCGTCTGAGGTTGGCGTAATGATTTGCGTGATGGTCGCGCCGATGTCCATGGCACGGTCTGCGGTCAGGTTGCCATGGGTCAGCACATTGACTCGCGCATCCTCGAGCAGGGCCTGCCAAAGCTCGCCTGTGCGCTCGGTTGTGAGCGACTCCAGCGCACTGAGTTGCGATTCATTCGACCAATAGCCTTCGATCAAATAGGTCGGCAGGGTCCGCATGAGGATTTCATAGGGGGCGTCCAGCGTTTGATTACGGAAGTCTCGAATCATGTCCTGGCGAATCAACTCAAACAATTGCGGATCAATCTGTGGCGAGGCAATCGCTTGGGCCAACAGTTTGGCCAGTTCAGGTGCCGTTTCGTCATAGCCTTTCGCGACCAGCGTAATACCCGACAGCGTTCGATAAACATCAAAAGACAGGCCAGCTAACAGGGCCGGATAGGTCTGGGTGTTGAGTTGATCCTTGACGAGGTTGGCGATCAAGCGTGACGCAATACTGGCCTCGGGCGTGGCATTTGCACTGGGCGAGGCCAGACGAATGTAGATGTCAGCTTTAGGTTGATCAAATTCGCCATCGGCTAAATGCCAGTGGCTAAAGCCCGGTGCCTGATCCAGCATCGAAGGGGTGCCGCCTTCGATGCCGTCTTTAATCAATTCAAAGCGACTGGCGATAAAGGGGTTAGGCTGGGGCAGTCGCGTAAAACGGGCTTGTTGATCTGAGGTCCGGGCTTGCTGGAATTTGTCCAGCCGAGCAGCGTCTAGCGGAATCTGGCGGTACGGGGTTTCATACCAGGGGCTTTGCTGATCGGCGTCTACCTCTGGCCCGGAGTAGCTGAGGATCATATTTTCGGGGGTTAAATAACTGAGAAATTCAGCGATGGTTTCGGGTTCGTACCGATCCCAAGCGTAATTGGCTCGAATTAGATCGACCACCGGATAGGTCTGCAGGGCTCGGGCCATAGAGCGGGCGTGGGACTGTGCTGGCGCATCGGACAGAAACTGAAATTCATTGTTTAACAGTTGGCCCTGCTCGGCATGGCGCCAGTCTTCGATGCCCTGAGTTTCAACCAGCCGAATGTGTTCAAAGCCCAGCTCGATGATGTCGTCAATGTGAGTTTGGCCATCGGGTGTGAGCTCGATGCTGACCATAAACGTCGCGCCTTCCGGATTGGAAATGCCAGCGCCGGCACTTAAGGATTCGGCCCAGCCGCGCTCACGCAGTTCAGCAAACCAACTGCCTTCGCCTTCATGGCCTAACAAACTGGCGATGTAGCGGGTCGGCTTGATGCGATACAGGCTTTTAATCTCGGGGATCGGGAACATCAGCGTCATCGAGCGGCTTTCCCGTAGCGTTTTGACCTCAAAGACGCTGGGTAAGTCCTCGGCAGTAAACATCGCAAGGTTCGTCGCCATCGGCTGATGTTGATGATTGGGCACGGCAGAGAAACGATCGACGACCCAGGCTTCCAGTGTGTTCAAATCCTGGGGTCCGATGACCGCCAGTGCCATTAAGTTGGCGCTGTAGGTGTCCAGCCAAAATTGACGAACTTCCTCGGCCAACTCGGTGCCATCCCCAGCCAGGGTCTCCAGGTTTCCGACGGTAAATTTGGAGAAGGGGTGCTCAGGATTGATGATCTGCTTGAGCGCGTCGAAGTAGCGACGTCCGTCCTCTTTAATCTTTGCTGTGTATTCACTGTGGACCGCATTGCGCTCCCGGTCTACCAAGTCGGCCGTAAACAAAGGGGCGCTAAAGAAGGGGGCGAAACGGTCCAGCGCACCTTCAAGTTTGCTGCCGTCGACTTCAAAATAGTAATTCGTATGGTCGTAGGTCGTGTAGGCGTTTGATCGGCCGCCATTGGCACTCAGGTAAGCCTGGTATTCCCCGGCTTCGGGAAAGGGCTCGGTGCCTAAGAACAGCATGTGTTCTAAAAAGTGTGCCATGCCCTGACGTGCCAACGGATCGTTGCCGCTGCCCACCTTGACGTCCAAGGAAGCCGCGGCTTTGTCGGTATCCGCGTCATGAATCAACAATGCTCGAAGGCCGTTGGGAAGCTCGATCGCACGATAGTCGCGATCGCTATTGGGATGTACCAGAATCGAGTTCAAGCCGTTGTCCTGAGTGTCGGCCTGAATCTGCATGGCGCTGACTAAACCGGTAGTGAGTAAAACCGCGTTGAATAAGGTTCTGTACATCGTGGACCTTGCCTCTTGTTATACGTAGTCGTCGCAGTGATTACCAGAAATCTTTGCCCCAGCGTTCGGGATTGGCCCAGTACCTAGGATTGTTCCAATCGCGTGTGTGGTTATAGCTTTCTATGTCATAACCAAAACATTGGGCCATTGTCGGGCCGGGCAAGCCTTTGAAGCCCAACCCTAGCAATTGGTTCCTCTCGGATGGGTCTAGCTGGTCGATCCATAGGGCGATTTGTGCCGCATGCAAGTTTCTTAAGCGCGCGAGTTGAGTCCAGGCCTCTTTTGTCAGGCGCGACAATTTGACCACCGCCAACCCGACTCGCTGATTCGGCCACTGGTCCATCTCGTCTGGCCATCGAGTGACCCCGGCATCGACCCCTACCGTTATCCAGTCACTGGGTCGCTCCAGCGCTTCCAACCAATGTTCGAAGTGACTCACTGCGCTGCGCGGGTGAATACCCAGGTGTCGCCTTCGCTCATGCCTGGGTTGAACTGGTATCCGTCAACGTCAAAGCCTTTGATCCCTTCAGCTTCGGTGATCTGATGATCAATCAGATAGCGAGCCATCAGACCGCGGGCTTTTTTGGCATAAAAGCTGATGATCTTGAAGGTGCCGTTTTTTTCATCTTTAAACACCGGAGTAATGACTCTCAGACCCAGGCCCTTCAAATCGACCACGCCGGAATACTCATTGCTGGCGAGGTTAACCAGCGTGTCGGTTCCCAAGACCTTCGCATCTTCTATCAGTGCCTGAGTGACTTTGTTACCCCAGAATTCATAAAGATTTTTACCGCGTTCGGTCTGGAGTTTGGTGCCCATCTCTAGTCGGTAGGCTTTCATGTCGTCCAGTGGGCGCAGCACGCCATATAAACCGGACAGAATCCGTAAATGCTGATTGGCAAACGCGAGCTGGGCGTCGCTCATCGAGCTTGCATCGAGGCCTTGATACACGTCGCCATTGAAAGCAGCCAGCGCATGAGTGCCTGGGTTGTCGTCCTGGTTAAAGGTGAGGTAGCGCTCGTGATTCAGATGCGCCAGCTTGTCGGACAGCTTCATGAGTTTAGCCACACTCTCGGGCCCGTGTCCGCGCATCACACCGACCAGCTCTTGGGTGTCCTCGGGAAAACGAATGGCACTGGCTTCGGCATTAAACCGACGCTGCATGTCTAAGTTCTTGGCTGGCGAAACGATAAATAGCATGGGGCTTCCTGATCCTAACAACGTCTTTATAGTGTGGTTAATCAGGCAAGACTTCTACCCCTTAATCGGTCGATTTCTTGTCTTTCCAAGCTTTAGCCGAACTAAAAAAGTCCAATTCGGACTTGACAAGCTTATTAACAATCCGAGAACGCTCGAAAAAAACCAATCGCAAATTGCAAAAAATTATAAAAACAGCGTTGACATTCATAAGTATATGTTTTTATTTGCTATTTAAATGTTCAAAATTTGATCAATTTGAGGAAAGCCCACAGAAATAGCGGGATTTTGGGATCGAGTCAGAAAGTTTTCACAGAGTTATCCACAGGCTAAGTGGACAACTTTTTACGTGTTTTTGCGCCTAGGATTTGTGAACGGTGCACGGGCTCTAGAGCTGGCGCGGGATAGGAAAAAATCAAGAGAAAAAATCGGGAAGTGGGGTGGTCGGAGTAGAGGGATTTGAACCCCCGACCTTCTCGTCCCGAACGAGACGCGCTACCAAGCTGCGCTATACTCCGAACGGCGCGGATAATACTGCCGCCAGCCGGTTAATTCAATAAGTTAAGGCAGGGGAACAAACGCCGCTCGATCATTAGGCGGTAATTCGAATCGCCCCTGCCCCCAATTCTCGGCAGCCCAATCTGCTTTGGCTTGTTCAATCAAGGCTTTGTCTGAGCTGACAAAGTTCCAAAACATATGCCTGGGTTCGTCCAGTGGCTCGCCACCGAGTAAAAGTAAGCGGGTATCAGACTGGGCCAAGAGGCTGACCTCGCTGTCGGGTTTGACCACCAGGAGTTGACCGGATTCAAACAGGCGACCCTCACATTCAACGGCGCCTCGGCGGATATAAAGCGCGCGATCTTGTTTGGGGTTAGGCAATGTCATGCGATGACCCGCATCGATTTTGGCATCAATGTAGAACAGCGGGCTGTAGGTTTGAGCCGGCGCGAGGCATCCATAAGCCTCGCCCAACAACAGTGTCATGTGAACACCGGGTTCGATTATTTCAGGTAATGCGCTGTTGGGGTGATGTTCAAAGTCGGGCTCGCATTCTTCGAGCGCCTTGGGCAGCGCGACCCAGCTTTGGAATCCCTCAAGTGTCATGCCCCGGGCTCGATCCTCGGGGTGAGTACGCTCGGAATGGGTAATGCCACGCCCGGCGGTCATCCAATTAATTTCCCCCGGGACGATCCTTTGCGTCACACCCAGCGAATCGGCGTGCATCAAAGACCCTTGATACAGATAGGTGAGCGTCGCCAGCCCAATATGAGGGTGTGGCAACACGTCAATGCCTTGGCCGGGCAAAAATTCGGTAGGGCCCATTTGATCCAGAAAGACAAAAGGCCCCACCATACGCTTAGACCTTACTGGCAGTATGCGGCTGACTTCAAAGCCGCCGATATCTCGAGACCGAGGGAGAATGACCTGCTCGAGTGCCTGCATGCTAGGGCGCCGGATTGGGGTGGTTCAGATGAATGGCATCGATCTTTTCAATCAACTCATCCGATAAGTGCATATCCATGCTGTCAATGTTGGCTTCCAATTGATCAAGCGAAGTGGCACCAATGATGTTTGAGAGCACAAAGGGCCGAGTCGTCACATAAGCCAACGCCATCTGACTCGGGTCCAAGTCGTACTCGCGAGCCAGCTCTACGTAAGCCTCAATCGCCTGAACGCAATGGGGATTGTTGTATCGGCTAAACCGAGTGAACAAGGTCAAGCGCGCATTCGCAGGGCGCTGTCCGTTTAAGTATTTGCCGGAAAGGGCACCAAAGGCCAACGGGGAGTAAGCCAGCAATCCAACATTCTCGCGATGGCTCACCTCGGCCAAGCCGACTTCATACGTCCGGTTCAACAGGTTATAGGGATTTTGAATCGTAACAATTTTGGGCAGCCCCATGGTTTCCGCCAGATGCAGAAACCGCATGGCGCCCCAGGGCGTCTCGTTAGACAAGCCAATTTGGCGAACCTTTCCTTGTTCAACCAGTTCCGCAAGCGCGGCCAGGCTTTCCTCGATGGGGGTCTCGTCGGCGTCTTGATGAACGTAGCCCAGCTTGCCGAAATAATTGGTATTGCGATCCGGCCAGTGCAACTGATACAGATCGACGTAATCGGTTTGAAGGCGTCGAAGACTGTCGTCGATTGCCTGATGGATATGGGCCCGGGTATGGCGTGGTCCACCGCGGAGATGCTCCATGGTGTTGCCCGGACCGGCTGCTTTGGTCGCGACCACCCAGTCCTCGCGTCGGCCGGTTTTGGCAAACCAATTTCCGATGTACTGCTCCGTCAAGCCTTGAGTTTCAGGTTTTGGGGGGACGGGGTACATTTCTGCACAGTCCATGAAATTGATGCCGCGCTCTAGGGCGTAGTCGATTTGGCTGTGCGCCTCGGCTTCGGTGTTTTGCTCACCCCAGGTCATAGTCCCGAGGCAAACGGGAGTGACCGTGCGGCCGTTAATTTGAGTCAGTTGCATGGGCGTCTTCTTATTAGCAAATGTCTGCTAACAATTAGTGTTTTTCGTCGTCTAACTCAAGGGTGAATTCAATCATTTCGATCGAATTTTCATCCTCGCCCAGCACGATGGCGTCTTCAAAGGCCGCCACAGGCTTTTCTGGCTCGGGTGTCGAGCGCATGACCGGTTCGATCGCGTTACCGCTCAACTCGGCCAGAAATGCATTCAATTCTTTTCGCGCGGGAAACTCGGCGGCTTGTTCGGTTTGAATATCGCTTAACAAGAGGTCGTCATGGCCCTTTGCAATTCGAGCGAGCGCACGAAGCAAGCTGTGCTTTTCGTCATCTTCATCGGCTTCAAGGCCATCTTGGATTTGGTTAATCGCTTGATCCACCTCTCCGTAGGCCGCCATCAGCAGCGCTTTTTCGGCTCGATCCTGAGCGGCCGGCTGGAAGTGTGGAAGGCTGGGCTCGATGCGGGTTTCTTTGACCTTTTCAGGCGTAGGATCGACGGCTTCGAAAAGCGGCTCAACTTCATTCTCAACGGTAGGGATAGATGAAACAGG
>JASFWN010000036.1:0-7298 GCA_050049295.1 Pseudomonadales bacterium | reverse complement strand
TGACGGCAATGACGGGCACGTGAGTATCGGACTCGCGGATGGCTTTGACCAGTCCATGGCCATCCAACTCGGGCATCATCAGGTCGGTGATGACGACATCAAAGGCTTGGGTCTGAAAGGCATCCAAGGCGATTCGACCATGTTCGGCCACGGTGACATTTGCACCCTTGGCCGACAGCATTTTCTGGGTCAGTTGAGCGAGGAAGCTGTCGTCCTCAGCTAACAGAATGTTCAGCCCAGATAAGATGTCTTGTGCCTGTGCCTGTGCCTGTGCCTGTGCCTGTGCCTGTGCCTGTGCCTGTGCCTGTGCCTGTTCAGCCACTTGCATGGGGAAGGACACCACAAAACACGCACCACCTAGCTTGCTGGTTTCATAGCTCAGTGAGCCCTCCATTTTCTTCACCAGTTGGCTGACAATGAACAAGCCTAAACCTGAACCATCACTGGATGTATCACCTCGGCCAAAGGCCTCAAAAACATGCTGCTGTTCGGTTGGGATCAAGCCTTTGCCGTTATCGCAGATACGTAAGGTCGCTTGAGTCTGCGTTGCATGGCTTTCGTCCATCGTGAGTTCCACCCGAATGAAATCGCCCCCTGAATGAACCACGGCGTTTTTGACGAGGTTGGTCACCAACTGACGTAGGGGCTGGGCATACAGGTGATAGCGTTTTTCACTCTTGGCAGGCAAGACCAGTGAGACGGAAAACCCGGCCTCTTCAATCATGGGCTTGAGGGGAGAAATGGCCCGTTCAACTTTGTTAGCGGGGTGTCCGACTTCGAGTTTGGATTCCAGCGCTCGGTCAGGTGCGACCACCACACGCAGGTCTTCAAGGACAGACAGCAGGTTGCTGGAGATAGACTTCATCTGCTGACGAGCTGAGAAGTCCGATGTGTCGTTATCATCAGCCACCATGGCCATGGACGCCACAGGTGTTCGCAGTTCGTGCCCAATAACGGCGAACATTTCCTTTTGTCGTTCGTTGGTTTGGCGCTGTTGTTCAAGTAACTCGGTCGTCTGGTCCTGGTTACGCAGGCGATATGCGAGTGCGACTGAAAATACCGTGGCTTCAGCCAATGCCCCAATGGAATACGCTGAGATAAATTCAGCTCCAATGGCACCATTTAGGCTGAGCAACGTAGTGACGGCTCCAATTAAAAAAAAGCCCCAGCCAAAAAGAACAAATCTGCTATAGGGATTTTGCTGCATAAGACCTGCAATTACTTGCGCAGAGATGATCAGTAAACCTACAGGAAGCCATATGCTATTAATAAGCCAATATGCTATTTGGTGATCTAAGCTGATCGTAGTGAAAATTACGCTAAAGCCGTAAATTGCGTTCCCCCAACTGACTAGCTTATGCCGTGCTTGACCAAGCAAAAGTGCAAGGAATTTCATCGCGAAAAAGAGCCAAGTTGCCACGCTATACGAAACTAGGGCGTGAGACTTGAAAATATTTAACTCTGCGAATTGACTGCAAAGTCCAAAACCGACAAATCCAACGTAATACCAATGCAGGCGGTGCCGGACCATACAAGCGATAAAAATGTTGGATGCCAGCAAAATTAACAGTGCTAATGCCAGTGAATAGCGCAGATTTTCAAGCATTCCGTTATCGGATAATGCCTGGCTTTCCTCTTTGATTTTGTAGCTGAGCGATATTTCATATGGCGACGTGATTTTGAAATATTGAATGGATGAATCGTTTGACTCTAGGTCCACGGGGAACGTCGGAAGCAGAGTTGGAAGAGGACGCTCACGTTTCGCAATAAAGAATCCAGCCCGCTTAACTGCACTGGTGTTTTCTGAGCTATCGTAAGCCTCAATGTACGGCAACGAGTACGAATCAAACTGAACCACCTGCGTTTGCCGCTCATCCGTATCGTTCGTCAGCTCGACCCGAATCCAGAATGCCGAATCACTAAAGCGAATATTGGTGTCGGTGGTCTGGACAAATGCGTCGGGCATCGCCACTACGTCTTCAAAATTCAGCGAAGCTGTGGTGTCTTCAAAAACCCAAATACCGTCCGCAGGCGAGCCCGCCGCCATTGATAGGCGGGGTAGCAAGGCCATGACTAGAAGTGCCAGTAGTTGAGTGCGCATATCGTCTTAACCAACGTTTAAGCGATATACGTATAGTTACTCAACCTGTCGATGGCAAGGTGCAGGTCCAATGGACCAGACTGGGCTATTCGTTGCGTGACGCCCCTAGCGCTGCCAGTAGACCTCGGTCCCACCGTCGCGGCGACATAAGGATCGAGCGAGGATGAAAAGAAGGTCACTGACACGGTTCAGGTATTGCTGGCAGGCCATACGAACGCTGTCATCTTGGTGGCGCAGGGCCACGACGCTGCGCTCCGCGCGTCGAGCCACGGCGCGCGCTACATGACAGTGGCTGGCGGGCAAGGTTCCACCGGGCAGAATGAATTCTTTGAGGGCAGGCAAAGGTTCGTTTAAACGTGCGGCATGGGCTTCAATTTCGGCTAAATGCTCCTCGGTCACGAGCTCGAAGCCCGGAACAGCCAATTCACCGCCTAAATCGAATAAATGATGTTGAAGGGCGCTCAGAAGGGCTTGTTCAGGGTCCTGATTATCTAAGGCACTGCGCAGTACGCCAATATGGCTATTGAGTTCATCAACGTCACCGATCGCCTGCATCCGAATGTGATCTTTCGGGATCCGCGAGCCATCGCCCAGTCCGGTAGTCCCGTCATCGCCGGTTCGTGTTGTGATCTTGCTGAGTCGATTGCCCATGTTTAATCCCATCTCTAGAGGAGCAGAGTATTGGGGTGCAAGGCGATTAGCTCAAGCAGGCTGCCAAAAATAATGTTGGGCAACCTTGCCAGAGATGACAGGGACGCCCTCGGTCGCTAACAGACGCTGTTGCTTCTCAAAGCGGGGGTCCTGTTCGCTAAATGCTAGATGACCGTTAGATTTCATCACCCGATGCCAGGGCAGTTTTGAATCCTTGGGCAGTTGTCCCATCAAACGTCCCACCCAGCGTGCACGCCCTGCCAGCCCAGCCATCCGGGCCAGTTGCCCATAACCGACAACCCGGCCGGCCGGAACATCCGCAAGAATCGTGAAAATTCGTTGTTCAGGCGTCATCAAATCCGTAGCGCACCATCGATGTCTAACACTCGACCGCTGAAATAATCGTTTTCTAGGATGAACTGGACACCCTGAGCGATTTCATCTGGTACTCCTAGGCGTTTGGCGGGGATGCCTGCCGCAATTCTCTCTAGGACGTCGTCGCGCATCGACAGCACCATTTCGGTTCCGACAAATCCCGGCGCGATAGCGCCGGTTCGGATGCCATAGCGGGCTAACTCTTTGGCCCAGGTGACGGTCATGGCGGCAACGCCCGCTTTGCTGGCCACATAATTCGTTTGGCCCAGGTTGCCATGACGGCTGATGCTGGAAATGCTCACGATGCAACCTTTCTCGCCCGCCTCAACCATGTGGGCGGCGACTTCCCGAGTGCACAGAAAAACCCCGGTTAAGTTGACGTCTAACACAGCGTTCCATTGATCCAGACTCATTTTTTCAGTGACCTGGCCGTCTTTTGCCTTAATAAGAAGTCCATCGCGGGTGATCCCTGCATTGTTCACTAGGCCCGAAATAGTGCCCTGTTGCTCGTTAATGCTGGCAACGGTATGAATGACGTCTGATTCTGTAGCGACGTTGCACAGATAGCCCTGGGCACTAGAACCCAACTCGGCCACCTGTGCACAAGTGGCATCCAGCGCTTCTTGATTCATGTCCACCAGCGCGAGCCGGGCACCTTGCTTGGCTAATCGCAAGGCCATGGCTTGTCCCAGTCCCTGGCCTCCACCGGTGACCATGATGAGTTTGTCGTTTAGTTGCATACGCAAGGCTCCCTAAAATGCTGTGTATACCCTACGAAACTTGTGCGGCGCGAAAAAGTCTACCTTTGGTGCCAGCTGTGTTAGCGTGCTGAAAATTTTGAGGGCCCGTAATGCCATTTCTTCTGTTTTTAACCGTTCCGATTATTGAAGTTGCAATTTTGGTGCAGGTGGGAGGCGTGATTGGGTTTTGGGCGACCTTAGGATTGGTGGTACTTACGGCGTTGATTGGCGCGCAATTGCTCAAGTCTCAGGGCCGCGCGTTATTAATGGCGGCACAAGGCCGGCTGGAGCAGGGGCAATTGCCACTGAGCGAATTGGCTCAAGGGCTGCTGGTTGCAATCGGTGGAGCCCTGCTGTTGACGCCGGGTTTTGCAACCGACGCCTTCGGGTTTGCCTGCCTGTTTCCGGGTACACGATTGGCGATGGGGCGCGCCGTTCAACGTTGGCTCGAGCCACGATTGGTCCGGGTTAACCCGGGCCCCGGTCCCGGTCCCGGTCCCGGTCCCGGTCCGGGGTCCCGCCCCCAGAGCGGCGATGTGATCGATGGCGAGTTTAGGCGTGACGATTGAAGCCGGCTCATACCCAGTGGGTTTCGGTGCCCAAAGACACCCCGGTGTTAAGTCGGCATAACGACTTTGCTCACTGGGTTAATCTATGGTCTAGGGCCTGAACAGCGATTTTTTTTACACCCTGACTTGAAAGTTATTTGAGTGCCCACAACAAGGACGTTGCTCGGGACAACGCAAGCATTGTCTTCACGGATTTTTCCGAGCAGGGATGCAAAGGTTGCCGCGTTGTCGCCAGCGTTGCGAAAAGACTAACTTCGAATAAATAGTGAGAGAGATAGCGATGAAAATTCGTCCTCTACAGGATCGTGTTGTGGTTCGCCGTATGGAAGAAGAAACCAAAACTTCCGGCGGTATCGTGTTGCCGGGTAGTGCTGCAGAAAAGCCGAATCAAGGTGAAGTCGTAGCAGTTGGTCCTGGTAAAACCCTAGATAACGGCAGCGTAAAGGCTGTTGATGTGAAAGAAGGCGACACCGTCGTGTTCGGCCAGTACTCAGGCTCAAACACCATCAAGGTCGACGGCGAAGAGCTGTTGATCATGAGCGAGAGTGAAATTTACGGCGTCATCGAAAACTAATTTCTAGGAGAGAATTCATATGTCAGCAAAAGACGTACAGTTCGGCGACAGCGCTCGCCAGCGCATGCTAGAGGGCGTAAACGTCCTAGCCAACGCAGTGAAGGTTACCTTGGGTCCCAAGGGCCGTAACGTAGTATTGGACAAGTCTTTCGGTGCACCCACCGTAACCAAAGACGGTGTCTCGGTTGCCAAAGAAATCGATCTGAAAGACAAGTTCGAAAACATGGGCGCCCAGATGGTGAAGGAAGTGGCTTCACAGGCGAACGACGTCGCCGGTGACGGTACCACCACCGCAACCGTTTTGGCACAAGCCATCGTTACCGAAGGCCTTAAGTCGGTTGCAGCCGGCATGAACCCCATGGATCTAAAGCGCGGCATCGACAAAGCCGTCAAAGTCGCCGTTGACGCGATCCACGACATGGCTCAGCCCTGTGCAGATTCCAAAGCTGTTGCTCAGGTCGGTACGATCTCAGCGAACTCGGATTCTGCAGTCGGCCAGATCATTGCGGACGCAATGGACAAAGTCGGTAAAGACGGCGTGATCACCGTTGAAGAAGGCTCGGGCTTCGAAGACGAGTTGGACGTTGTTGAAGGTATGCAGTTTGACCGCGGTTATCTGTCGCCTTACTTCGTTAACAACCAAGACAACATGACGGCCGAGCTGGATGACCCCTTCATTCTGCTGGTTGATAAGAAAATCAGCTCAATCCGTGACTTGATTCCTCTGTTGGAAGCGGTTGCGAAAGCGGGCAAGCCTCTGTTGATCATCGCTGAAGACGTCGAAGGCGAAGCGTTGGCGACCTTGGTTGTGAACAACATGCGTGGCATCGTGAAAGTAGCTGCGGTTAAGGCGCCGGGTTTCGGTGATCGTCGTAAGGCGATGCTGCAGGACATCGCGATTCTGACTGGCGGTACTGTCATCAGCGAAGAAGTCGGCCTAAGCGTTGAAGGCGCTACTTTGGAAGATCTGGGTACTGCTAAGCGCGTTCAGATCAGCAAAGAAAACACCACGGTGATTGATGGCGCAGGTACAGCAGCCGACATCCAGGCGCGCGTTGGCCAGATCGAAGCGCAGATGGAAGACACCTCAAGCGATTACGACCGTGAAAAGCTGCAAGAGCGCAAAGCCAAGTTGGCTGGCGGTGTTGCGGTGATTAAAGTCGGCGCTGGCTCTGAAGTCGAAATGAAAGAAAAGAAAGCCCGTGTAGAAGACGCCCTGCACTCAACTCGCGCTGCGGTTGAAGAAGGCGTGGTTGCGGGTGGTGGCGTGACTCTGATCCGTGCACTGCAGGCGATCGGCGACTTGACCAGCGAAAACGAAGACCAGAACGTGGGCATCGCTTTAGCTAAGCGTGCGATGGAAGCGCCCATGCGCCAGATCGTCAGCAACGCCGGTGGCGAGCCCAGTGTCGTTGTCGACAAAGTCAAAAGCGGCGAAGGCTCATTCGGCTTTAACGCAGGTACCGGTGAGTACGGCGACATGCTAGAGATGGGTATCCTAGACCCGGCAAAAGTCACTCGTTCTGCACTGCAGGCGGCGGCTTCTGTAGCGGGCATGATGATCACCACTGAGTGCATGGTCACCGAGTTGCCCGAAGACAAGCCTGCGGCTCCGGCCCCTGACATGGGTGGCATGGGCGGTATGGGCGGCATGATGTAAGTCGCTTTAGAGCAGGCTCAGTCTGCTCTGAACTGCCTGATGGCTAGAAAACCCGCTTCGGCGGGTTTTCTTTTGCCCAGTATTTTCTGATCGTCAGAAAGTCGAGCAATCGCAGACGCTTTGAGCTAGGGTATCGGGCATGAAAATTACCACCGGCTATCAGCCTGGCGTCATCGGACGAGTGACCCAGATGCAGATTGACTACTATGCGACGCATCATGACTTTGGCGCGCACTTTGAACGGCGTATTGCCACTGAATTGGCCGAATTGGTTGGGCGGTTAGATAACCCTCGTAATGCCATTTTTTGTAGCGTGATGAAAGGCCAGATTGTGGGTTCGATTTCGGTCGACGGCCAGCAAGCGGATCCTAATACCGCCCGGATGCGTTGGTTTATTACGGACGCGGAATACACTGGGCGCGGTATTGGACGCACCTTGATCGAGCGGGCGTTGCGTCACTGTGACACCCAGGGACTCAATCGAGTTGTCTTGTCGAGTTTTGATGGCTTGGATCCGGCTCGTGCTCTGTACGAATCCTTCGGTTTCAAATTGATGGCCGAGCAGCCGGGCCAACAATACGGGGCCGAAGTGTTAGAACAGGAATTCGAGCGGATCGTAGAGGGTTAG
>JASFWN010000071.1:0-5183 GCA_050049295.1 Pseudomonadales bacterium | reverse complement strand
ATACAAATTGACTCCAACGATCCAAAGCGTCTTTGAGGCGTTCAAGGGCTTCTTGAGTGGTTTCTGTCGCGCTGACTAGAGCCGCTCGCACGCGGCCTGCACCTGGATTATGTCCATCAATGTCGCGACCTAAATAGCGGCCGGGCAACACGCGCAGGTTGTAGTCCCTTAACAACAACCGAGTAAACCCTTCGTCATCACCGCCGGGCACTTCGATCCATAAATAAAAGCCGCCAGCGGGAGGCGTGCTGGGGAGGTAGTCGGACAAAATCGTTTGCGCCATCGCATATTTCTGGCGGTATTGTTCACGGTTTTCCTGAACGTGTTCCTCATCTTTCCAAGCCACCATGCTGGCTTGTTGATGGTGGCCAGGCATGGCACACCCATGGTAGGTGCGGTACTGAGCAAACTTTGCCATCTGCGATGCCGATCCGATCATGTAGCCACTGCGCAGTCCCGGCAGGTTGCTTCGCTTGGATAGACTGCCGACTGCAATGCAGTTATTCAGATCCGTTACGCCCATTTCCGCGGCCGCTTGTAACAACCCAGGGGGCGGTGATTGCTCGTCCCGGTAAATTTCGCTGTAGCACTCGTCCGAGATCAATAAAAAATCGTATGTCTGCGCGGCTTCAATCCAAGCCTGTAGCTCGCTGACTGACAGAACTCGACCAGAAGGATTACCCGGCGTACACAGAAATACCGCTGCCACGTTTTCAAAGCTGTCGACGTCTGCTGGCGTAGGCGCAAAATCGTTGCTGGCATCGGCGTTTAAATAGCAAGGAGTTGCACCCGCCATAATCGCCGCACCCTCGTATATTTGATAGAAGGGATTGGGCATTAATATGCGTTGCCCATCACCCACCAGTGCTTGTATGACGGCAAACAAGGCCTCTCGAGTGCCTGTGACCGGGATGACCTGTGCGGTATCCAGTTGGACAGGCGCAAATCGTCGCATGGCCCAGTCTGCGATGGTTTGGCGCAGTTCAGGTTGCCCCAGCGTCGCCGGATATTTTGCCACCGCTAAGACGGACTCCGTTAGCGCATCCAATACGGCCTGAGGCGGCGCATGCTGTGGCTCACCGATGCCCAGCGACAAGGGCGTCAAAGCGGGATTGGGCTCGATGCCCGCCACCAGCGTTCGGAGTTTTTCAAAGGGATAGGGATGCAGCGCATCGATCCGTTCGTTCATTCAGTTTGATCCAAAGTTTCCGTCAAATCCGAGCGAATTTGATTCATTTGTTCGGTGTCAGTCAGCGGACGGCCCTGATCGTCCAGCAAATAGAAATAGTCTTCAACCCGCTCGCCCAGTGTCGCGACCTTGGCCAGGGTCAGGTTAAGTTGATGCTGCTCCAAAATCTGCGCGACTCGGGCAAGCAGTCCAGGCCGATCCGGTGCAATTAACTCCATTACGGTTCGGTTGCGGCTTTCGTCCGCCATGAATTGAATGCGTACTGGATCGTTAAAATGCTTTTTAACTCGGGGGGTCGAACTTTGGCCCGCCGCCTTGATCTCGCGAGGGCGACTGCAGGCATCGACCAGGTCTGTTTTCAATGTTTCGAGTCGTTCGGAGTCAGTAACGGCTTCTCTGGTGGATTCGTCCACCACGATAAAGCTGTCCAGTGCTCGGCCGTCCAGGCTGGTGTTGAGTCGGGCGTCTAGGATGCTCATGTGGCAACGCTCAAACACGCGGCAGATGGCACTAAACAAACCCCGTTTGTCCTGACAGTGAACGAAAACCCGAGTCCCGGTGTGATCGCTATTGATCAAAACATGCGGCATTTCATTGGACGCTAAAATGCTGTTGGTGTGCCAAACGATTTCGTTCACCGAATGTTGAGCAAAGTAACTGTTGCCCCAGAATGCCCAAATCGGGTCCAGCTCGCTGCGAGCGGTCTCCATTGCGGTGGCTGCCGAGTCTTTGGCATCTTCAATTATCTCTGCCAGTGTCGGCAAGGCTTCATCTAAGCCCGTCTGCAAGGCTGATCGAGCGGCGTGGTAGAGCTGGCGCAATAGGCTTTGACGCCAGGCATTCCATAGCTCTGGGTTGGTCGCCGAAATATCTGCGACCGTCAGCACCAACAAGTAATCGAGTCGCTCGACAGTACCGACTTTCTCAGCAAACTCGCGAATCACTTCCGGATCAGAAATATCCTTTCGCTGTGCTGTGGTGCTCATCAACAAATGGTTTCGAACCAGCCAAGCCACCAGGCGGGCATCGTAGTTCGATAGCCAATGACGGCGACAGAAATCCTCGGCTTCCGGTGCGCCGATTTCGCTGTGATCGCCACCGCGGCCTTTGCCTAGATCGTGGAATAGGCCAGCCAGTATCAACAGCTCGATTTTGGGCACTCGTTGCACTACATCGGTCGTCAGCGGGTATTTTTCCGCCAGATCCCCGGTCCAGAATGAGGTGATGTAGTTGACCAGCTCCATAGTGTGGGCATCGACCGTAAAAATATGGAACAGATCATGTTGCATCAGGCCCATCACGTTGCCGAACGATGGGATGTAGTTGCTCAGCACCCCGTACAGACGCATACGCCTCAGAATGTCGGCCAATCGCTGTGGTCGACGCATGATTTCCATGAAGTGGCTGATCACGCGTAAATCCGAGCGGAACTTGTCGTTGATCAAATGGCGACTACGATAGACCAGTCGTGTAGTGCCGGCGCTGATGCCAATAATAGCGGGGTGTTCGGCCAGTAAGGCAAAGAGCTCCATCAAAGCTTGCGGCGATTGCTCAAACACCTTGTCATGGGCCACTTCCAGCAGCCCGTCGCGAATTTGGAATCGTTTGTTTAGAGAAATGACATCTGGCGCATCGTGGGCGTAAAGGGTCTCGGCCATTTGCTGAAGCAGAACTTCATTAAATTCATTGACCCGCAGTACCATCAGATAATAACGCTGCATGAAGTTTTCGCAGCGCTCCTTGGGCGAGTCGCCGTCAAAACCTAGGGTCTGTGCCACGGAATCTTGGAACTCGAATAGCAAGCGGTTTTGTTTGCGTGGGCTGGCCTGATGTAGGGCGAATCGAGTTGCTGCAAGAAATTCCTGCGCTTCATGCAGCAAACTGTATTCGCGCTCGCTCAAAAAGTTAGATTCGTTTAAATCCTCAAGGGTGCTGTGCCCTCGTAATCGGCCAGCCAGCCAAAGTAGGGTGTGCAGGTCGCGCAGTCCGCCAGGGCTGGCTTTGATATCCGGCTCTAAGTTGTGATCGGAGTCCCCCCGACGAGTGTGTCGCTGGACCTGTTCACTGCGTTTTGCCTCAAAAAAGTCCCGCTCACTCCACTGGGACTTGGCACACTGTTTGAGTTGGGCTGCGGCGTCGGGATCGCCGATTAGCACACGTCCCTCCATCATGGCCGTCGCCGTTGAAACATCTTTGGCGGCTTCTTCGGCGCATTCTTCCCAAGTGCGAACCGCATGGCCCACGTCTAGACCCAGGTCCCAGAGGCTTTGAATAAAGGGTGACAATCCGTCGGTGGAGCCGGTGTGAATGATCAGTAAATCGATGTCTGACTGTGGATACACTTCGCGCCGACCATAGCCGCCGACCGCCAATAGCGTGTATTGCTGCTCCAGACAGGCCTGTGCCCACAACTCGAGGATTTTCTCGTCAATTTGATCCGAGCGGGCCTGGGTTAAGGCCAGGGCGGGTTGACCGTCAGCTAAGGCTTTGAACAGCGGTTCTAGGGACGCTTTAAGTTGCTGGCGCAGTGACATGTTCAACCGCTAACCCGGGGAAACTGCTCTTCATTTTCCCGGTAAGTGAAAATCTCGTAGCCGGAGTCAGTCACGCACAGTGTGTGCTCCCATTGAGCGCTGGCTTTGCGGTCTTTGGTGATCACGGTCCACTCATCACCCAGCAGACGCACCTGACGCGTGCCGAGGTTAATCATGGGTTCGATCGTAAAGCACATGCCAGATTTCAATTCGGTGCCGGTGCCTGCCTTGCCATAATGCAGAATTTGAGGCTCCTCGTGGAAGGTGGCACCAATGCCGTGCCCGCAGTATTCCCGCACAACCGAGTAGTTATTCTTTTCGGCATGCTGTTGAATAACCGCGCCGATGTCGCCCAGCCGAGCGCCAGGTTTGACTTGCTCAATGCCCAAGTACATGCATTCTTGGGTAATGCGTACCAGCCGCTCCAAATGTGGCTTGGGTTTGCCGACAAAATACATTTTGCTGGTGTCGCCGTGATACCCGTCTTTGATGACGGTGACGTCGATGTTCACGATGTCGCCATCCTTCAGAATTTTATCAGCGGCCGGAATGCCGTGGCACACCACGTGGTTGATCGAGGTGCAGCAGCTCGCCGGAAAACCGTGGTACCCCAAGGTGGCAGGAATGCCTTTCTGCACGTCTACGATATGGTCGTGAACAATTTTGTCGATCTCTCCGGTACTGATGCCTGGCTTTACCACTTCATCCAATAGGGTCAGCACTTCGGCTGCCAGTTGGCCCGCGACCCGCATGGCTTGGATTTGATCTGGGGTTTTATAAGTTATCGACACGCAGCTTCTCCCGTTCGCGAGGCGGCATTATACCTTGTTTGTTTAAAGCTGGGGCTCCCTTTGTTTGTGCGGTGGTGGTATCATCCGGCCCGACTTTTGAAGTCAAACCACATCCCCAAACGACGTTTGTGCACAGGATGGGTGCTAAGGCATTGAATTTGCTTTGGTTTCTTGTGTGGTCGATTTGGGTTGTTTAGTTAACCCTGACAATAGGAAATACGATGAGCGTAGTCAGCATGCGCGATCTGCTAAAAGCAGGCGCACACTTTGGTCACCAAACCCGTTACTGGAACCCCAAGATGTCGCAGTACATCTTTGGTGCACGTAACTCGATCCACATCATGAACTTAGAGCACACTGTTCCTGCACTGGAGCAGGCGGCAGAGTTCGTTTCAAACCTGGCATCGAACAAAAACAAGATTTTATTTGTTGGCACTAAGCGCAGTGCGAGCAAAGTTATCCGCACGCAAGCTGAACGTTGCGGCATGCCTTACGTCAACCATCGCTGGTTGGGCGGCATGTTGACCAACTACAAGACCTTACGTCAGTCGATCAAGAAGCTGCGTGATTTGGAAACCAAATCACAGGACGGCACCTTCGACAAACTGAACAAGAAAGAAGCTTTGGATCTGACCCGTCAGATGGAAAAGCTTGAGCGTTCAGTAGGCG
>JASFWN010000035.1:0-7409 GCA_050049295.1 Pseudomonadales bacterium | reverse complement strand
GAATCCAGTGAGCAGGGCTCGGGTGCCTGGTCGGTGTATTCAAATCGCCACAGCACATCAAAACGGTCCAACAAAGGGTTGGGTAACAGGCGTTGCCAGCGCTGGCGTTGGCTTTGATCACAGCGGCACGCCTTGCGGTCACTGCCCAGCCAACCGCAGGCGCAGGGATTGGCGCTGGCCAATATGGCCGTGCTTGAGTCCTCGTCCATGCGCTGAATTAATCGGTCTTTGAGTCCCGAGCTGTGCAGTGGTAAATCATCAATTGTTATGGCATGTCCCTGATAAATGTCACACCAATGGGTGAGCTGCGCCGGTGTTGAGCGAGCCGGCAAGCTACGGCGGAGTTTGGGCAGGGCTTTGCGACGGCGATGCCAGCGCGCCCAGCGGTGGCAATTGGCCTGTGCTGTGTCCGGCCAGTGTTTATGCATCTGAAGCAAGGTTCGGCTTTTACCGGCGCCGGGTTCGCCATAAGCAAACAAGGAATGTGCACCGGCCAACACCCATTGTGCCATTTCTGAAATCGCACCCGTGGGTAATAAGAGAACGGGCTCTAGCGGTGTCGAGGTCTCGCGAGTCTTTGGCGTTAAGTCGCGCAGGTGTTGAATGGACAATCGCCCATTTTTTCCTACCACGGTGTCGTCGCCCAGTTTGGTAAGCTGCGACCAAGGCGTCTGCGCTTGCTCGATGCCACCATCCAAACGTAATCGCCCCAGCCAGCGGTAGGGCTCTAACGAGCTGGCCCGAGCTTGGCCTGTTGCGATAAGAATCGCCAGGGCTGCGGGCAGTAAGTGTTCCTCTTCCCAGGGGCAATCCGTCGCTTCAAGGTCCAGGGTGACTCGGCAACTGGGATATTTGAATCCTGCGCCTTTGATTGCACTGCGCAATCGATCCCGTAAAGCGCCTTGTTGCGGACAGCCCAGAATTCGTGTCTCGGGCAAGCCGCCTTGGATTTGTGCGCTCACACGCGTGGCAACAAATCCCTGTGGACCGGCCCCTAGGGTATCGATCCGTCCTAAACTCATTGGTCGTTGAGTTTGGCTTCAAGTGCAGCGATCCGAGCTTCGGCTTTTTCTAACAAAAGCACTTGGGCCTCGAATTCTTCGCGACTCACCAGGTTCATGCGTTCTAAATTTTTGTGCATGGCCGTCTTCATTTGCTGTTGTGCCTGTTCGGATAGCTGGCGCACCGGTTCAGGCATTTGCTCCATCATTTTCTGGGTCATTTCATTGATCATGTCGACGGGGTTCATGGCGATCTCCTGAGTTGATGTGGGTTTACCTTAGCATGGAGAAACCAAAACACTGAATAAAAAAACAGGTTCCTAGGAAGATCCTGCGCACCAATTTGGTGCATATCGGGCCATCGGTGCTAGACATTTTTGGTGCACTGCGCGCACCGAAATGGTTTAGGATGGGACCTCGCAACTCTTGAGAGTCACGAATACCAACAACTCCGCAAGGTTGGCACGGCATTCGCTACGTGAGCTGCGACGATAGACATATCGCTTTTGTTTATAGGGAGAACACCATGAAACTAGTGACTGCGGTCATTAAGCCCTTCAAGCTCGACGACGTCCGTGAGGCGCTGTCCGAGATTGGTATGCAGGGTATTACTGTGACTGAAGTAAAAGGCTTCGGTCGCCAGAAAGGCCACACAGAACTTTACCGAGGCGCCGAATACGTCGTCGATTTCCTACCCAAAGTAAAAATTGAAGTGGCCATCGATGACGACCAAGTCGACAGCGTCGTCGAGGCGATTTCCAAAGCCGCCAACACCGGCAAGATCGGTGACGGCAAAATTTTCGTGGTCAGCCTAGAACAAGCCGTTCGTATTCGTACTGGCGAAACCGGTTCAGACGCACTGTAAAACACCACTGATTAGTCCAACCTTGCGGAGTGACTCAAATGGAAAACTCAATTTTAGAGCTGCAATATGCTCTTGATACCTTTTATTTCTTAGTCTGTGGTGCGCTGGTCATGTGGATGGCCGCGGGTTTTGCCATGCTCGAAGCGGGCTTGGTGCGCGCTAAGAACACCACTGAAATTCTGACGAAAAACATCTCGCTGTATGCGATCGCTTGCATCATGTACTTCGTCAGCGGCTACGCCATTATGTACGGTGGCGATTACTTCTTGAGCAGCATCACAGGCGACGGGTACACCGGCGCTGAAGAACCTGCGACCTACGCACCTTCGGCAGATTTCTTCTTCCAGGTGGTATTTGTGGCCACCGCCATGTCGATTGTTTCGGGTGCTGTGGCTGAGCGTATGAAGCTATGGGCATTCTTGGCCTTCGCCGTCGTGATGACGGGTTTCATCTATCCGATGGAAGGCAGCTGGACCTGGGGCGGTAACGACGTGTTCGGTATGTATAACCTGGGCGACTTGGGCTTTAGCGATTTCGCTGGTTCCGGCATCGTTCACATGGCCGGCGCCGCAGCAGCCTTGGCCGGCGTACTGCTACTAGGCGCTCGTAAAGGTAAGTACGGTCCGAATGGCGAAGTGAATGCTATTCCCGGTTCTAACCTGCCCTTGGCGACGCTGGGTACCTTCATCCTGTGGTTGGGCTGGTTCGGCTTTAACGGCGGCTCGGTTCTGGCGACGGCCAGTGTTGAAAGCGCCAACGCAGTGGCTGTGGTCTTCATGAACACCAACGCTGCGGCAGCTGGCGGTGTGGTGGCTGCACTACTGACTGCCCGTGCCTTGTTTGGTAAAGCGGACTTAACCATGGCATTGAACGGTGGCTTGGCAGGTCTGGTGGCCATTACGGCTGAACCCTCAACGCCGACCGCGTTGCAGGCTCACCTGTTTGGCGCTTTCGGTGGTGTCTTGGTGGTGTTCTCAATCCTGGCGCTGGATAAGCTACGTATCGACGATCCGGTGGGTGCGATCTCAGTTCACGGTGTCGTCGGTCTACTGGGTCTGTTGTTGGTGCCGGTTACGAATGACGGTGCTAGCTTTAGTGGCCAGATCATCGGCGCGTTGACCATCTTTGGTTGGGTCTTTATCGCCAGCTTCGTAGTCTGGGGCGTGATTAAAGCGGTCATGGGTATCCGAGTCTCTGAAGAAGAAGAGTACGAAGGCGTGGATATTGCTGAATGCGGGATGGAAGCTTACCCCGAGTTCAAAAAATAATTTTTTGGTCGTCCATCTTAGGGGCCCTTAGGGCCCCTTTTTTTGTTGTAGGCTAGCGGCACTTAACGGCCTTATAGAGACTTCGTATGCGCGCTGTATTTTTAGATTTTGCTTCGCTGGGTAGTGAAGACTTAGACACCTCCGAATTGCATCACTGCTTTGATGAGCTGCAATTGCATGATGCCAGTACCCCGGATCAGGTCATTGAGCGCATGGCCGGTGCACAAGTGATGTTGGTCAATAAGGTGCGAATCACCGAGCAGCACCTAGCGTCGCTACCGGCGCTCAAACTCATTTTGGTTTCAGCGACAGGCACCGACAATGTGGACAAGATAGCGGCAGCCGCTCATGGCGTGACGGTGTGCAATGTGACGGCCTACGGCACGCCCAGTGTGGCCCAGCACACGATGATGCTGATGCTGAATTTAGCCACTCGCTTTGAGCATTATCGTACAGACGTACAGGCGGGCGACTGGTCGCGCAGTGAACGTTTTTGTTTGATGGGGCACCAAGCTATTGAGTTAAGCGGAAAGACGCTCGGATTGATTGGAGCAGGCGAGCTTGGCAGTGCGGTAGCCAATTTGGCCCGTGCCTTTGGTATGAAGGTGTTGATCTGGGATCGTACCGGGCAGGGTCAGGCGGGTCGGATAGCGCTCGAGCCTTTGTTAGAGCAGGTGGATTTTCTCAGCATTCATTGTTTGCTGACACCACAGACTCAAGGCTTAATCGGTGCTCCCGAAATCGCGCGCATGAAGCCGGGCAGTTTCATCATCAACACCGCCCGAGGGGGTATTGTGAATGAAGCGGCCTTGTTAAATGCTTTGGATTCTGGACATTTAGGTGGCGCAGGCTTTGATGTGGTCAGTGTCGAGCCGCCACCGGCCGATCACCCCATGCTGCAGCCGCGGCCGAATTTGATTGTGACGCCGCATACCGCTTGGCTCGCGAGGGAGGCCCGTCAGCGCATGATTGGGATCCTAGTTGAGAACGCCCGGGCCTTTATGTCGGGGCAGGCGATAAGACAGGTGACATGAAAAAAACGCTCGCACTATTGACCATGACCTGGGCCGCATTGGCCCAAGCTTCAGAATTGCCCCCTATCACAGCGCTAGATCAATGGAGCGAGCAGTCCTTTGTTGGACAAAGCGAATACCGGGTTGATGGCGACAGCTTAGTCGGCACAGCCAACGCCAGTGCTTCGGCGCTGGGTGTCGAGGTCCGCGTCCCGGCTGGGGCGAAGCTGGCCTGGCGCTGGTCGGTCGAGCAATTGCCTGAACTGGGCCAAGCTTCTGAGCAGTCCAAGCAGGGAGACGATTTCGGAGCCCGAGTTTATGTCGTGCGTAAAGGCGCGTTTGGATGGTTGAGCACTCGCTCACTGGTCTATGTTTGGAGCCAATCTAAAGCACCCGGTGAAATGTGGGAGAGCCCTTACACCGGCAAGGTCATGATGATCGCGGTTCAACCCGATGCCGCCGAGTTAGGTCAGTGGCACTCGGTTGAGCGGGATGTCGCAAAGGATTGGCAGCGGGCCTTTGGTGATGAGCTAGACCGTATCGATGGCGTCGCCTTTATGGTGGACGCCGATAACACCCAGACCCAAGCCCGTGCGCGCTTTGCCGCGCTAGAGCTGCGTTAATTTCTCGGGCAATTCATTGACCGATTCCAGCACCCAGGTCGCTTGCTGACCCGGCGGCTGTCCCGCCCCAATCCAGGCAGTTTTCCAGCCCATCTGATGGGGCGCCAGGACATCATGCTCCCAATTATCACCGACATGCACGACTTGGTCCGCGCTGAAGCCATGTTTTTGCATGGCGTGCACAAACATATCGGGTTCCGGTTTGCCGGCATCGAACTGATCGGCTCGATATCCTTGAGTAAAAAATGCACCCGCCGGACTGGCCATGATATCCGTGGTCCCATTCGTCAGCGCAATCAACTGGAAGTCGCGCGCGAGCCTGTCGAGCGTGTCCAGTACGCCGGGCCAAAAGCGCACGGCTTGGCGGGCGCGCTGAAAGTGCGCGCTGGCTTGGCTGGCCAGTGGGTCGGGATTTGGGTGGCCCAAACGAGCAATTTCTAGGCGTAATGCATCCAGTCGAAGCTGACGTAAATCATGGACTCGTCTCGGATCGGCTTGGATCAACTGTTGACGAACCTCGGCAAAACTTTCGACGCTGTGATGTTCCGTGAACACTGGGAACTCGGCGTGCATAAATTCGAAAAGTTCGGTTTCGGCGCGTCCGATTACGTCCCGTGTGCTCCACAGGGTGTCATCAAGATCGAAAGTCAGTGTGGTGATCATGTTTTTCGCCGTGCACGTGGATGAGCCTGATCATATGCTTGGGCAATCCGGTCAAAATCCAAGTGGGTATAGATCTGTGTGGTGCTCAGATTCTGGTGCCCCAGCAATTCTTGAACGGCGCGCAAATCCTGACAACCTTCCAGCATATGGGTGGCAAAGGCGTGACGAAGCTGGTGTGGATGCAGCGCTCCGGTACCCAGCCGCCTCAGTGCCGTCTGTTTGAGGCGTCTTTGTACAGTGCGCGGTGTAATCGGTCCTCGCTGGGTCACGAACACCTCAGGTGCCGGGTTCTCAGGCCGACGCGCTTTCCATTGCTTGAGTGCATCAATGGCCGGTTGAGTCAGTGGAACCTGACGTTCCTTTTTGCCCTTGCCCATGACACGTGCGCTGGCGCCGGCCAGATCAATGTCCCCCCAGCGCAGCGCACAAAGTTCAGAAAGTCGCAGGCCGCTACCGTACAGCAGCTCCCACTGGGCTAGGTCACGGATGTCCAGATCGGAGTCTCCTGATTGCATCAGTGCCTGGGCGTCATCGACCGACAAGGAATCGGGCAATGTCTTGGGGCCTTTGGGTGCGCGGATGCCTTGACTGGGATCCTGCGCAGTCCAGCCCATACGTCGGGCGTGGGCCAAGGCACTTTTTAAGGCGGACAGTCGACGGGCTAAGCTCCGGGCCGATAATCCATGGCTTCGGCCCTGCGCGAGCCATTGGCGAATATCGCTTTGAGTCAGCTGGTCGATCGATTGCGCGAGCACGCCAGGCTTTAGCGAGGCGAGGTCTCGGCGATAAGCACTCAGGGTGTTCGGCGAACGCGACTGTGACTTGGCCAGCTCGTCCAGCCAAGTATCAATCGCCTGCGCCAGCTTCACGCGCGAATGCGCGGTAACAACAATCCCAAGGCTTCGGCGATGGTCGCCAAAAAGAGCGTGTCCATCCCGCCCTCGAAATGATGTTGGTTGGCGCTTCCCAATGCCAAGGCGCCGACCGTGGGTTTGCCCACTGCAACCGCCGCGGCAGAGCCCACTTGGCGCTCTTCGCCAAACAAACGCTCATTCAGCCCGTCACTGAACCGGCCGACTCGGCCGTCTGGGCTCATGACCAGTTGCTGAACATCGTCAGAATTGAATTCTGAGTGCGGTAGTCGGCGGATAATGCCGCGGTCCTCGACATGCTCAACGTCGTCCGCCAGTACCAGGCAAACGGTTTCTAGTTCAAACGCACGTTGCAGGTGTTCTTCGAGCGCAGCCGAGACCGCGTCTAAGTCCTCGCATTGCAGTAGGGCTAAAACCAGTCCCCGAGTCCGCTCAAAAATCCACGCATTTGAGCGCGCACTGGCGATCATGCGTTCGTTTTCATCACGTGCCTTTTGCAGTTGGGCACGTAATTGAGCCATGGCGTGATGGCTTAAACTGATAACGCCTTGCTCACTGGGCACCTGGATTTGGTCAATCAGGCCGGGGTTGCGATTGAAAAAATCAGGGTTCTGCGAGAGGTAATCAATAACGTCTTGATCGGTCATAGCCGTGCACTGCCTTCAAATACAAACTCACCCGGTCCGGTCATAAAAATCGACTCGCCGTCGCGGTATTCCAGAGTCAGGGATCCGCGAGTTAAACGCAACTGCACGCTGTCGCCAAACCAACCATTGCGAACACCTGCCACCATCGCAGCGCAGGCGCCCGTGCCGCAGGCTAAGGTCTCGCCGACACCCCGCTCGTAAACTCGTAACTTTCCTTCGGCGGGGCTTAGGACCTGCAAGAATCCGACGTTGACGCCCTCGGGAAATAGGCCTGAGTTTTGGACCGCGGGCCCCAGTGTTTCGATATCGATGGCGTCGGTCGAATCCACAGGAATGACCACATGCGGGTTGCCGACATTGACCAAGGAGCCTTTAAGATCGGCGACGCCCAAATCGTGCAGCGGTGCATCGCCGGTTAAGCCGGTCACGGGGATCTGTTCAGCACTCACCCTCGGTT
>JASFWN010000034.1:0-7450 GCA_050049295.1 Pseudomonadales bacterium | reverse complement strand
CTGCAAAATGATCAGCGCAGCCGTAATTAAGACCGCAATTCTTAGCAGTCTGCCGATGGCTTCAGCCGTTGTACGATCGATACGGCCGGCGCCCTTGGCCCCAGAAATGAGCGCCTGCTCGTAGTTCCGCACCAGTCGAATCACAAACCAGGTCAAGGAGACCACGACACCGGTTTCCCGAATCGGGTCCACCCAGTCGCCCAATTCGGTTCCGAGCAAGGCCACTTCGGCGGCACTGGACAGGCCTAGCACCCAAACCAGCGAACGGGCAGGACCCCTCGCACTGGTCACAGTCGCATGGCGGTAGCTGTCCTTATTTTGGATACGCTCGGCCAAACTCACCAAGAAGCGGCGAACAAAAAAACCAACCAGCAGGGTCAGCAAGATCACACCGAATACCCAGCCAATCGTTAACGCCGATTCCCGACTGATTTCCAAGAGCTTTAACCACGGATCCAATTGGTTCCAAAACCACTGCACAGACTGTCCCCCTAAATTCTGCAGATACGATAACCACAATGCTTTCAAGCGTCACTAAGGACTGGCCAATTTTCCATCGGACGAATACCCTTACGAGCAAAACCCATACAAGGATTCTCCCCATGAAAGCGATGCTTCTAAATGCCTTTGGCGAGTCATTTCAGAGCGCTGAAATCGACACTCCTGCGCCCGGCCCTGGCCAAGTATTGATCAAAGTCGAAGCCAGCAGCGTCAACCCCATCGATACCAAGATCCGTGCCGGACTGGTTGCACCGGTCAGCCCTGAATTGCCCGGCGTTTTGCATGGCGATGTTGCAGGCACGGTCGCTGCACTGGGCGAAGGCGTAACTGACTTTCAGGTAGGGGATCGAGTGTATGGCGTCGCCGGTGGCTTCAAAGGGCATGACGGCGCCACCGCCGAATACATGCGCGCCAATGCAGCAGCATTAGCCCCCATTCCCGACCGTCTGAGCTTCGCAGAAGCCGCCGCGTTACCTTTGGTCGGTTGTACCGCCTGGGTGTCGCTGTTTGAAAAAGGCGAATTACAAGCCGGCCAACGGGTGCTGATCCAGGGCGGTACCGGTGGCGTGGGCCACGTGGCTGTTCAATTGGCTCGAGCGGCCGGTGCACATGTCACCGCCACGGTCTCAAATGACGAACGCGCGGCACTGGCTCAGCGTTTGGGTGCACATGAAACACTGAACTACAACGATGACATGCCCGCGAACAGCTGGGAGCTGGTGTTTGACACACCGGGTGGTAACAGCCTGAATCGCAGTTTCGAGGCCTGCGCTCGCCGCGGCACGGTGGTCGGCATTGCCGGTCGCAGCGATCACAACCTTGGCCTGTTGCACACCAAAGAGCTGTCACTGAAATTCTGTTTTCTGATTGGATTCTTTATCGATCCCAGCCGCGACCAGGCGGATCTGGGTCGGATGTTAAGGAAAATGAATCAGCTGATCGAGACCGACCAGCTGAGCCCGATGGTGGCGCAGAGCTTTCCATTCAGCCAGGTTAATGAGGCCCACGCCGCACTGGAAGCCGGCGGTTTCACCGGCAAAATTGTGCTGACTTCGGACCTTTAATCAGGCATTGCAGACGTCGTCAATCAACTCAATCCAGTGTTTGACCGGCGTCTGCGCTCCCGTCTCGATGTGCAGATGACAACCAATATTGGCGGTTGCAATGACGTCAGGGCGGCCTGCTTCAAGCGCCTCAACCTTGTTCTTTAACAAGGACTGAGACAACTCAGGCTGCGTAATGGAATAGGTTCCCGCACTGCCACAACACAAATGACTGTCCGCCACCATGGTTAGTTCGAAGCCCGCTTCACGTAAATAACGCTCGGCGACGCCAACGATCTTTTGACCGTGCTGTAAGGTGCAGGGTGCGTGAAAGGCTACCTTTTGCCCTGGCGCACTCAAGTTCAAACTCTCAGGCGATTCGGCGGCAAAGACTTCTGTCATGTCTTTGCACAGCTCGGCAATGCGCTTGGCCTTTTCAGCATAGGCAGCATCACCAGCTAACAGGTGGCCGTATTCTTTGACCATCACCCCACAGCCACTGGCGGTGATCACGATTGCCTCACAACCCTTTTCTACTTCCGGCCACCAGGCATCAATGTTCGCCCGCATGGCATCCAACCCACCGGCCTGATCATTGAGGTGATAGGCCACGGCTCCGCAACACCCGGCTTCCGGTGCGGTCACTAGGCTGATGCCCATACGGTCCAGCACACGTGCTGCAGAGGCATTCACATTGGGCGTCGCGCCCGGTTGAGCGCAGGCGTCTAAAACCAGCATACGCCGGGTATGACGAGGCGCAGGCCACGGTGTCTTGGCGCGCTTGGGTGGAATCTTTTTGCCTAAAGCACCCGGGACCACGGGCTTAAAAGTCTGGCCCAACTTTAACAGCGCATTAAACACCGGCCGATTGGGCAAGACCGAAATCAAAGCCTGGCGGGTCAAGCGTTCGATAAATCCACGGGGCACTTCTTTCTCGACCAGCTCACGGCCAATATCCACCAACTTGCCGTATTCGACTCCCGATGGGCAGGTGGTCTCACAGGAACGGCACGTCAAACAACGATCCAGGTGATTACGGGTCTTTTCGGTGACTTCAGCACCTTCTAGCATTTGCTTGATCAAATAAATTCGACCACGGGGACTGTCGAGCTCATCCCCGAGCAGCTGATAGGTTGGGCAGGTGGCCGTGCAGAAACCGCAGTGCACGCACTTACGTAGAATGGAATCGGCTTGCTGTCCTTGCGGTGTATTCGCGTACTTCTGAACAATACTGGTCTGCATGATTAAAACTCGGGATGAAAGCGGCCGACGTTAAACAGCGCTTTAGGATCAAAACTGTGCTTGATGCGACTGTGCAGTGCACTCATCGCAGGGTTTAGCGGGTGAAACACTCGATCGGCTTGGCCACGATATAGGGTCGCGTGACCACCGACTGCTTCGACTTTGGCTCGCAGTTCTTGCTCAGGCGCGTCTCCTGCGTACCAGCGCTGCCCGCCACCCCATTCAATTAAGGGACAGTCAAGATCCAGTGATGCGGTCTGTGGCACGCTAAGACGCCAAAGTGTCGACTGCTCTGCCACCGAATTGTGGGTCAACTCCTTAAACGAAGCCCAAATGGCATTATCGGCCGCCTCACCGCCAATGTGTTTGGCCGCCGCTTCCACCGCACTGGCTGCGCCAGACAACCGGATGTAGGCCTGATTATCGGTCCAAGCCGTGGCGCTGATCGGCAACGGCTGGCCCGCCAAGCGGTTGAATAGCGTGATCGCCTCGTTTGCCGACGCTGGGATAGCGAGCGTTTTTACAGCCTTGGCGACCGGTAAAACTTTGAGGCTGACTTCGGTAATCAGCCCTAACGATCCATGACTGGCGGTCATCAATCGTGAGACGTCATAGCCGGCGACGTTTTTCATCACTTCACCGCCAAACCGCAGGGCCTGACCCTGACCATTAATCACCCGAACACCCAGCATGAAGTCACGAGCGGAACCTGTGTAAGGACGCGCGGGACCCGACAAGCCGGTCGCGATGGTGCCGCCGATGGTGGCTGAATCACCAAACGCAGGCGGCTCAAACGCCAGACATTGCCCCTTTTCCGCCAAAGCCGCCTCGACTTCCGCCAAGGGTGTGCCTGCGCGCACCGTCATGACGAGCTCAACGGGCTGATAATTCACAATGCCTTGATGACCGGTGATATCAACGGCCTCACCCGCCAACGCATGGCCTAAAAATCCTTTGCTTCCGCCCCCGTGAATCGCCAAAGGTTTGGCCTCTGAGTGAGCTTGAGCGATCTGCTCGACCAGCGTTTGGGTAATATCTTGGCCCATTAAAAGCGCTCCAATTCGGGGTGAGGCATTTCGCCGTGGTGGACATGCATGTGACCAAATTCTGCGCAGCGATTCAGCGTTGGAATGGCTTTCCCTGGGTTCATCAGTTCCTTCGCGTCAAAGGCCCGTTTTAGCGCGTGGAACTGCGTCAACTCCTCACCTGGGAACTGCACACACATTTCGTTAATCTTCTCGACGCCCACGCCATGCTCGCCGGTGATGGTTCCGCCGTGTTCGACACAGGTTGTCAGGATCTCGGAGCCGTATTGCTGCGCTTTATCTGCCTGGACTGGATCGTTGCCGTCAAACATGATCAAGGGGTGTAGGTTACCGTCACCTGCATGGAACACGTTAGCGCACTGAAGACCGTACTTTTCCTGCATGTCACTGATCTTTTGCAAAACCTCGGGCAACTCGCCACGAGGGATGGTGCCATCCATGCAGTAATAATCTGGGCTAATCTGACCGACCGCAGGGAAAGCAGATTTGCGGCCCTTCCAGAACAACTCGCGCTCAGCATCGTCTCGGGCCACTTTGACTTCAACCGCACCGGCGGTTTTCAGCACCTGGGTGACGTCCTCAATATGTTCTTGGACTTCTTCGGCGGTGCCGTCGACCTCGCACAATAACAGCGCCTCGGCCCAGGTCGGATAGCCTGCGTTTAAGAAGTTTTCTGCGGCTTGCAGACTGAGCTTGTCCATCATTTCGAGTCCCGCCGGAATAATGCCCGCGGCGATGATGTCACCGACCGCGCGGCCGGCGGTGCCCAAATCGTCAAACGCGGCACTGACGACCTTGGTAACCTGAGGGATGGGTAGCAGCTTAAGCTTGGCTTCGACCACCACCCCTAACATGCCCTCAGAGCCAATTAACGCGGCCATCAAATCAAATCCAGACGCATCCAAGGATTCGCCGCCAAAGGTCAACTCATCGCCGTCAATCGTGATGACGGTGGCCTGCAGCACGTTGTGTACCGTCAAACCGTACTTTAAGCAGTGCACGCCACCCGAGTTCTCGGCAATGTTGCCCCCAATAGAACAGGCAATCTGACTCGAAGGGTCGGGTGCGTAATAGAGGCCGTATGGCGCCACCGCCTGGGTTACCGCGGCATTACGAATACCCGGTTGCACCGTGATAATGCGCGCGTCCGGATCGATGTGCTGGACTGCATTCATTTTGGTCATGGACAACAACACGCCGCCCTCATGCGGCATCGCCCCACCCGACAAGCCGGTGCCAGCCCCTCGGGTGACCACCGGGATGCCTTCGCTTTGGCAAGCTTTCATTATGGCAACCACCTGAGCTTTGTCGGTCGGCAGGGCCACCACCATCGGCATGCGACGATAGGGCGCCAAGCCGTCTGTCTCAAAGGGAGCCAGGTCTTCTTGGGTCACTTTCAGCTGGTCTTCAGACAGGATGGCCTGCAGTTTTGGCACGATTCGAGCGCGACGGTCGTCAATGATGGCTTGATCTAGCAAACCCGATTGAATAGCGGTCATTCAGAATCCTTTACGGTGGCGACGAGACAGACCGGGATAGGCTGTTTGTGCTCACGTTTTTATTGCCGCTATCGTAATTGGTCTGACCAATTTTTCAAGCGATCAACCCCAAGAATTTTCCAGCGGATCGGACGATTTCAACCCGACGTATAACCAGGCCACGAGGTTAATCAACGGAACAAACATCGCCAGGACCCACCAACCAGAATGACCGATGTCGTGCAAACGCCGAATAAACAGTGTCCACGTGGGAAGGAACAAGACCAATGACACGGCCGACTGCAGCACAGCGACATTTACAATACCCATTACCACACTGGCGAGCACCACAAACACCCACCACAGCCAAAACTCTTGGCGTGATGCCCGAGTATGAATGTCGATATACCCTTCAAAGCCTCGTCGGATGGCCTGCTTAAACTCCATGGTGTGTTCTACCTCAACGCATATTCCTGTGCATTCAAATAGCTTATGTCATCGGGGTGATGAGAAACCAATAGTACCGCCTTCCCAGACTGCTGAAGTGTTTTCACCGCATCCAGCGCATCCTGACGGGATTCTAGGTCCAGCGCACTGAAAGGCTCATCCAATAGGACCAAGGGACGGTCACTGACCAAGGCTCGCGCCAGCGACACCCGTTGCTGCTGACCACCGGATAATGATTCGGGCAATCGGTCCTGCAATCCATCAATGCCCAACGTCCCCATGGCTTGATCTCGCTTTTGAATGTCCAGAGGCGTGGGTTTGCAGTTCGGAGCCAAACCCAAATCGATATTCTGAGCGGCGCTCAAGTGATCGAACAGGTTGTTGGATTGGAACAAAAAGCTGGCACCGCGCTGGCTGGGCGCGCGCCCCAAGAGACTTTCGTCAGCCCATCGAATATCCCCACTCTGGGGCGCTTGAAACCCGGCGATTAATTGCAAAAGCGTACTTTTCCCTACGCCACTGGGCCCGGTTACTACCAGACACTCACCAGGCCGCAACCGAAGTTCAAAACGAAGCGACGGGCCTGCCGGGTAACGAAATTCAACTGCGTTAACGTCTAGCATTCGCGTCCTTTGGTAAGACAGAAATAAAGAGCAGGAATAAACCCAACCACATCAACATCGCAAGTGCGTAGGCATCCTGTGAACGGTAACTGCCCAATTTTTGATACAGCAAATAAGGCAAGGTCAAAAAATCCTGCGAACCAAACAGAGCCACCACCCCAAAATCCCCAAGGCTGAGCCCAAAACAAAAAACGAAGGCCCAGCGCAGACTATGACGATGTCGCGGCCAATGAATTTTGCGCCAGCGAGTTAATCCCGTTAAACCCAACGAATCCATCAACCGATCTTGAGGGAATCGACTGATTTCGGGGCTCAGCAGGGTCAGCACGAACGGCAGACACATCAGCGTATTGGACAGCCATACTGCAACCCCGGGACTGCCCCATCCTAGATTTCGGGAGATTAAAAACATCGCCAGGGCCATGACCTGTGACGGCACAAGGAAAAATAGCCAACCCAAGGCATCCAACCGCATACCCGGTCGAGCGCGTGCCAAGCACCATCCCAAGGCAAGTGCCATGGCTGCACTGGCTACACCAATGATCAAACTGGTACTTAAGGCTTGGCTTAGAACTGGCTGGATAAGCAATTCAATCCAATCCACCTGACTCGCCCGCAAGCCGAGCGCCAGCATGGGCCCCAGCCATATAGCACTGACCAGAACCCAAAGCCCAGTACCCCAATTCGAAACCGGTCGCTGGACCGGAGCACCCAGGCTGTAAAGTGTTTTTGAACTGCGGTTTAAGAAATAAACCATGGGCAACAAAAGCCCAACCTGAATCCAAGCCACCCCAACCGCACCGGAAATATCAAAGTCCAGGGTTAACAGCTGATACAAGCGCACTTCCAAGGTCGCCCACTTCGGGGAGCCGGCCAACACCAACACCACCGCAAACGACGTAAAGCACAATAGGAACACCACGCCCCATTGACGCAACAGCGCACCTCGAATCAGCGGCCAGTCCAGTAACTGAAAAGTCCGAGCCGAGTTTAAGCCCAGCATCTGCGCATTCTGCCACTGCGCCTGGGTCAGACCCGAGTACTGCCGCAGGAGTTGCTGCATAACCCAG
>JASFWN010000033.1:0-7465 GCA_050049295.1 Pseudomonadales bacterium | reverse complement strand
TGGCTACCAGTACCTGGGTTTTTAGGGCCTTAAAGTCATCCATGGCGGCATTTTTTTCATCGCCGCTCATCCGTCCATGGACCAACCCAATATTTAAGTTGGGAAGATGCTGGGCCAACCAGGCGTGGCTGGTTTCGGCCGCTTGAGCCGCCAAATGTTCACTGTCTTCAACCAGGGTGCAGATCCAATAGGCCTGGCCGCCTTCGGCCACCAAATTTTGAATGCGGCTAGCCACCTGATCACGTTTTTGACTCGATAAAACTCGAGTGTCGATGGGTGTCCGGCCCGGTGGCAGTTCATCAATCACGCTCAGATCTAGATCGGCATACAGACTCATCGCCAAGGTTCGCGGGATAGGCGTGGCTGTCATGATCAATTGGTGGGGGCGGAATTCGGCATTCTTGTCTGTTAGGGCCAACCGCTGATGCACGCCGAACCGATGTTGCTCATCGACAATGACCAGGCCCAGGTCGTGAAAGTTCACGGCCTCTTGGAACAGAGCGTGCGTGCCCACCGCGACCTGACAAACACCCGAGGCTAACCGTTCAAGTGCTGGCTTTTTATCGCGAGCTTTTTGGCTTCCTGCAAACCAATCCACCTCGAACCCCATGGGTTTGAGCCAGGCAGAGAACGCTTTGAAATGCTGTTCGGCTAGGATTTCGGTGGGTGCCATAATGGCCACTTGGTGTCCTGCGGCTAAGACGGGTAAGGCGGCCATGGCCGCGACCAGAGTTTTGCCTGCCCCCACATCTCCCTGTACTAGCCGATGCATGGGTTCGTCTTTTGCTAAATCGACCTGTATCTCGGACAAGACCCGGCCTTGAGCCTGGGTCGGCTTGTAGGGTAAGGCCGCACAGAACTGAGTCAGCAAGGGCACATTGACCGGGCAAGCTCGAGCTGGGGACTGTTTGCGCAGCGCCTTGCGTTCAAGCAGTGCCAGCCGGTGGCCGATAAGCTCTTCGAGCACCAGCCGGGCTCGATGAGGAGAATCCTCAAAGCGGGCCGCCTCCGCAGGGTTCGGATGGTGTACGCGCCACAGCGAGTCCATCAGTGGCGGCAGTTGATAATGCTCCGACAATGCTTTGGGTAACAGCTCTTCCAGCAATTGCTTGGACTGAACTTCATTGAGTGCCTGGGCGACAAATTTACGCAAGGAACGCTGCTGCAAGCCGTCGGTTGAGGGATAAACCGGATCCAAGGTCTCTGCCAAGGGTTCAATGCCTTGGTCGGTTTGGATTTCCGGATGAACCATTTCAAGCGCGCGTGGCCCTGGGCGAGTTTCACCAAAGCAGCGCAGGACCTGAGCATTTTCAAGCCGAGTACGCATGGCTCGAGAATAATGAAACAGGCGCAATGTGATCGAGCCGGTCGCATCGCCGAGCGTAATGAGCAGCGAGCGGCGCTGGCCGTAGACTTCACGAATGCCCAGGCGCTGCCCTTCAATCAGCGCCCGCTCACCGGGTTTGAGGCTTGCGATGGGGGCAATGCGAGTCCGGTCTTCGTAACGCAGGGGCAGATGAAAAGCCAAATCCAGCACATCATGGATATGTAGCTTGGCCAGTTTTTCGGTGACTTTGGGGCCAATGCCACTTAATGAGCTCAGCGACAGCTCAGTCATCCGAGAGTGGCGCAGCGTTGAGCTGCTGTGCCAGTGACTTAAGTACTTGGACTAATGCGGTGATAGCACCGGGCCGGGGGAAGCTGGCGCGCCAGGCCAGTGCGACCGTTCGATGCATCTGTGTGTTGGCAAAGGGTCGGTGAGACAACAAGCCAGGGGCATAACGACCCGCACCGACGGCTGAGGCCGGCAGCACCGTGACGCCTAGTCCGCCGGCCACCATGTGTCGCAGGGTCTCGAGCGATGAACCCTGGGTCAGCCTTGGGGCCGAGGCGGATTTGATGCGCTCCTCTAGGTTGGGGCAGGCGTCTAGAATCTGATCTCGAAGACAATGGCCCTCGCCCAGCAGCATTAAATCATCACGAATCAATTGATCTCGGTGGATTTCGTCTTGTTCCGCCAATGGATCCTGATTGCTCATCAGCACTTCAAAGGGTTCGCGATACAGAGGCAGCGTGACGACATCGGTCTCGGTGAACGGCAAAGCCACGATGGCAGCATCGATCTTGCCGGTACGCAGTGCAACCCGCAGATCCGCAGTAAAGCCTTCTTCCAAAATCAGCGGCATGTTGGGCGCTGCTTCGAGCATGGCCGGGACTAGGTCTGGGAATAGATAGGGCCCGACGGTATGGATGGCGGCCAATTTGAAGGAACCCGACAGGGGATCGCCTTGTTCCCGAGCCATTTCAACAAATCCATTGGCTTGCTCTAGAATGCGTTCAGCTTGAACCACTAGGGGCATGGCGCCAAGCGACAGCGATACGCCTGAACGAGCGCGCTCGAACAGTACTAGTCCCAGCTCGTCTTCTAAGCGCTTAATGCCGGCACTTAGGGTAGGCTGGGAAACATTGCATCGTGCGGCAGCTCGTCCAAAGTGTTGTTCTTGTGCGAGCGCCACAAAATAGCGGAGGCCAGTTAGGGTCATACAGTGACACAATCCAATCGTTGTCTCATTCTGGGGGCTGGAGCGCTGGGCATCAAGCTCGGTTTGCAATTGCAGCAGTGCGGTCACTCGGTACTGGGAATTCGTAGGCGTCCAGAGAGGGTCCCAAATGAACTGCCTGCCGTCGCAGGCGATTTGCACGATCCAAGAAGCCTGGTGGATATCTGGCGTCGTCACTTATCCCCAGAAGGGGATGAGCTGTGTGTGATCTTGACGCCGGAAAGCCCCAATGGAGCGGGATATCGCCGAACCTATGTCGAGGGGCTGATTAACCTGACTGATTCCTTGCGAGTGGCTGAACGTCGCCCGCATGTGACCTTTGTGTCTTCCACCAGCGTGTTTGGCGATGCCGATCATCCGATCAACGAGTCCCACGTGCCCAATCCCAAAAGCCCTGGCGGTCGTATCCTTTACCAGGCCGAGCAGTATTTGGCGCAACAGGATTTTCCAACCACCGTAGTGCGCTTTGCTGGCATTTACGGACCCACGCGTACGCGTTTTTTAGACAGTGTGTTACAGGGCCAGGTTCGAGGCGTTGCCAACGCGCCCAGTAATCGGATTCATGAGGACGACTGTGTCGGGCTATTGCGTTGTGTGATTCGGTCGATTCAGTCGGGCTTGGATGTGCCCGAAGTGATTCACGGTGTTGATGAGGACCAGGCGACCTTGGGGCAAGTGGCGGCCTTCATTGCCCGTCGCAGTGGCCGGCCGATGCCAGCCTTCAGTGGCGAGGTCAGTACCCGAGGCGGGCAGCGCTGGATTGAGTCTTTGGGGATCGACGAGATCAACTATCAGCTGATTCACCCCGATCACCAAAGCGGTTACGCCAGCGTGATGCGGGCTTTACAGCGCTAAAATACCGTCCATCTCAATCTGAGCGCCCTTGGGTAGCGCGCTGATTTCAATGGCGGCACGGGCAGGATAAGGCTCGGTGAAATATTGAGCCATGATCTCGTTGACCGTCGCGAAGTTGGATAGATCGGTCATGAAGATATTCAGCTTGGCGATGTCATCCAGACGGCCACCGGCGGCTTCACAGACGGCCGTCAGGTTTTTGAATACCTGGTGGACCTGCCCGGGGAAGTCTTCAACCAATTCCATGGTCTCGGGAATCAGAGGGATTTGACCCGATAAGTAGACGGTTTCGCCGACTTTTACCGCCTGTGAATAGGTGCCAACAGCGGCCGGTGCATTGTCAGTATGAATGATGCTGCGATTGCTCATGAGGGTTCCGTTTGTGGTTTATTGCCCGCGACTGATTCGCAGGACAGGTTTTTGAGCCCGCACACGTCGCATGACGCGGGCCAGGTGGATTCGATCTTTCACGCCGGCAATCATCTGCAGGACGCTGATTTGAGCGTCACGCTCTTCTCGAGAAATACCCTCGATGCTGGCGCCGGCATCGGCCACGGTAGCCGCGATTTGAGCGATCACCCCGGCTTGGTTTTCGACTTCGATTTTTAGTGATGCTTCAAATTCGCCCTGTACGTCCTGGTCCCAGGCCACGGCCATGGTGCGCTCAGGGTTGTTGAGGTGTTCGGCCACGGTCCGGCAACGTTCTTGGTGCACGACGATGCCTTTGCCGCGGCTGATTAGGCCCACGATGGCGTCCCCTGGAACCGGCATACAGCAGCGTCCGTAGGTCACCATAACGCCTTCTGAGCCCGCAATTGCCAGGGGCTTTGAGCTGTCTGAGCTACCGGTCTCATCGTCGCCCGTTAAGCGGCCGACGACCGACAGCGCCGGGATATCACCCAGACCAATCTGAGCCAGCACTTGCTCAAAGGTATCGACCTTGTGATGTTCAACCAGGTCTTGGGTTTGCTCGGCAGTCAGCTGCTCCAACTCGATGTCATAGGGCAACAGCGCTCGGGTCAGGATTCGTTCACCCAATTTGATCGACTCGGATTGCTCGCGTTGTTTCAGGGCATGGCGGATAGCGGCGCGGGCCTTGCCTGTGGTGACAAAGCTGAGCCAGTCAGAATTCGGACGCGCGTTGGGCGCGGTCAGGATTTCGACGGTTTCACCCGAGTTCAGCGGACGTGACAGGGGCGCTAGGGTCCGGTCGATTCGACAGGCGACGCAACGGTTGCCGACATCGGTGTGCACCGCGTAAGCAAAGTCGACGGCTGTAGCGCCTTTGGGAAGCTCTAAAATACGGCCCTTGGGCGTAAATACGTAGACCTCGTCGGGGAATAAATCGACCTTGGCGCTTTCGATAAATTCCAAGCTATCCCCCGCCGTTTGCTGCATCTCCATCAGGTCGCGAACCCAGCGGGTCGCACGATCCGGTGTGGCGCCATCCTGCTGGTCTTTGTACAACCAATGCGCTGCAATACCGACGGCCGCCATCTGCTCCATTTCTTCGGTGCGGATTTGGATCTCGATCGGAATGCCGTGCATGCCGACCAATGTGGTGTGCAGGGATTGATAGCCGTTGGCCTTGGGGATGGCGATGTAGTCTTTGAAGCGGCTGATTCGGGGTTTATAGAGCCCATGCATGGCCCCTAATACCCGATAACAGTCGTCGACCGTGTCAGTGACGACCCGAAAACCATACACGTCCATAATTTCAGCAAAGGACTTGTGCTGATTTTTCATTTTGCGATAGATCGAGTTGGCCTGCTTTTCACGGCCAATAACGCGCCCTTTCAAACCGAGCTGCTCTAGCCGGCCAGAAATCGCCGCCTCGATTTCTTCAACCACCCGCTTACGGTTGCCGGCGACCTTGGCCACCGCCTGCTCTAAGCGCCCCAAACGCATCGGGTGAAGCGCTCGGTAGGATAGCTCCTGCATTTCTGAGCGCAGCTCATACATGCCGAGGCGATTGGCAATGGGCGCGTAGATATCGAGGGTTTCGCGGCCGATTCGGCGGCGTTTTTCGGGTTTAAGTGCACCGATCGTGCGCATGTTGTGCAACCGGTCGGCCAATTTGACCATGATCACACGGATGTCTTTGGCCATCGCCATGGCCATTTTTTGAAAGTTCTCGGCTTGTTGTTCCGCAGCACTTTCAAAGTGAATATGGGTCAGTTTTGAAACGCCATCCACCAGATCGGCCACGGGATCACCGAACTGGGCCGCCAATCCATCACGGGTCACGCCAGTATCTTCGATCACATCATGCAGCATCGCGGCCATCAGGGATTGATGATCCATGCGCATGTCTGCCAGGACACCGGCTACGGCCAGTGGGTGGATGATGTAAGGTTCGCCAGAGCGCCGGGATTGTCCGGTGTGGGCCTGTTCCGAATAAAAATACGCCCGGCGAACTTCTCGAATCTGGTCAATATCCAGATAGTCGGTGAGTTGCTCGCAGAGCGTATCAATGGACATGGCGGAGGGCCTTAAGCTTCGTAGCTGCTGTCCAGATTGCCTGACTTACGCATTTCTTCGCGTGCCGCTTCTTCGGCAGCGGCCTGGCGGTCGGCTTCGTCTTGTGCGGCCATAAAGTCCGAGTTCACAAGGTTTTCAGCGATTTCGCGCAGGGCCAGTACGGTCGGCTTGTCGTTTTCCAACTCGACCATGGGCTCTTTGCCCTGGACTGAGATTTGGCGTGCACGGCGTGAAGCCAGCATGACCAATTCAAAACGGTTGTCGACGTTTTCGAGGCAGTCCTCGACGGTTACACGTGCCATAACTGGCGATCTCCAATTGGATTGAGCGAGCGTTGTAGTTTAACCGATCTTTTCATCCGGCAACAAACTTTGTAGTAAACCCAGGCTGGCGGCGCCTCGATGTGAGGTCAGACTTCGCCGTGCCGATACGATGGCTACTAACTCCTGAAGGGCGGTATCGAAGTCATCATTGATGATCAGATAATCGAATTTCCGCCATTGGCGCATTTCGTTCTCGGCAGTCGACATGCGTGCAGCGATGACGTCAGCCGAATCGGTTCCGCGCCCAGTCAGCCGTCGCTCCAGCTCGTCCCGTGATGGCGGTAGGATGAAAATGCTTTGGGCCTCAGGCATGGCGGCTTTGACTAAGTCTGCCCCTTGCCAGTCGATTTCTAATAAGACGTCATTGCCTCGGGCTAGATGCAGCTCAACCGCTGCTTTACTGGTGCCGTAGCTGTGCTCAAAGCCAAACACTTGAGCGTGCTCTAAAAATTCCTCGGCTGCGATCATGCGATCGAATTCGCCTCGGTCGACAAAATGATATTCCCGACCATTGACCTCGCCAGGGCGCGGCGTGCGGGTGGTATGTGAAACCGATAGATACAGGCCGCTGACGTTTTCGAGAAGTGCGCGAGTCAAACTGGTTTTGCCCGCGCCTGAGGGCGCAGCGACGACGAATAATGAGCCGCGTGGAGATAAATCTTTCATCGGCGAAGTGTAACGGGTTTTGGTATCCTACTCAGCCTCTAAACCAAGGAATGTTTATGCGTCCCAGCCAACGTCAGCTCGACCAACTTCGCGATATCTCCATTCAACGCAACTTTACCTGTCACGCCGAGGGCAGTGTTTTGATTTCCATGGGCCGCACTCGAGTGTTGTGTACCGCCACCATTGAAGAAAGTGTGCCTAGATTTTTACGCGGCAAGGGCCAGGGCTGGGTTACCGCCGAGTACGGTATGTTGCCCCGCTCGACGCACTCGCGCATGAACCGCGAAGCGGCCAAGGGTAAACAGCAGGGACGTACGGTCGAGATTCAGCGCCTGATTGGGCGTTCGCTACGTGCCATGGTGGATTTGAAAAAACTAGGCGAACGTCAAATTACGATCGATTGCGATGTCATTCAGGCCGACGGTGGAACGCGCTGCGCAGCCATTACTGGTGCAGCGGTTGCTTTGGTGGATGCCATTAATGGTCTGCAACGAGACAAAGTATTGAACCAGGACCCGGTGGTCGGTCTGATGTCGGCGATCAGTGTTGGGGTCTATCAGGGTGAATGCGTCTTGGATC
>JASFWN010000032.1:0-7486 GCA_050049295.1 Pseudomonadales bacterium | reverse complement strand
TGACGATTATGCACCGGCAACATTTATCTTAATGAAGTCTTCCGAGCGCGCTGGGACGGAGTTAAAAAATGTGTTGCCGGTGCATAATCGTCATAAATTCAAGTTGGATTCTGGCCTGTTTCAGGCACCGGGCGAGCAGGTCTTGGCGGGAGCCTGGGATGGGGTATTTTTAGCCAAGACTGTCAGCATAGGCGGGTCGTCAAATATGCTGGGTGTCGGGGTTTGGACTCCCCCAGGTTTGGTGCTGATCCAATTCGCTCAAAAGTCGACCGGGCTTCTGGTTGCGCTATTGACCATTTTTGTTTCTGTCTTGGCCTTGTTGGCAGTTCAGCAACGGAAGAATACGCTGTTGGCTGCACAGGAGGGGAGGCTAACTGAACAGGTCGAACAGTTGGAAAACAGTTCGAAAAAATTGAACGAGCAGAGCGAGCGTCAAAAACAAATGTTTGCCGTGATCGGGCATGAGCTACGAACACCGGTGGCCTCGATCAGCATGTTGTTGGACGATCCGGATTTATCATCGAATCGAAAACTTGAGAATACCCGGGAGATTTCTAAAAACCTTCTTAACGTGCTCGAAGACCTTCGAGTGGTAGTGGCACCGGAACGAGCACTTGAAGCCAAGTGGCAGTCGGACGAGCCTGCGAAAGTCGTCGAGCGGGCGATTAATCCTCTACAGCCAGTCGTGCGAGCCCAGGATATGAGCTTGCAATACTCGATCGATGGATCGGGTCTGTATGAGTTTCATGCACAGGCACTACGACAAATTTTGACGAATCTGGTTAAGAACGCAGCCGTGCATTCTGGCGGCACACGTATTGCAGTTCGATTCAACGTTGAGGAAACGGAAAAAGAATGTTTCGGGCAGCTTACCGTTGAAGACGACGGGGTAGGTATTCCGGCACACAAACTTAGCCAACTGATGCAGCCTTTTGAGTCGGGTAGCGAGTCAAGGGGGTCAGGTTTAGGCTTATATATCACCTCCGAATTGGCCAAGGTGGTAAAAGGCGATCTGGTCTATTCAGACTCTCCTTTGGGTGGTGCGCGCTTTACTTACACCTTTGTTATGCACCAGGCCTTGCCTCAAAAGGAGGCTCCGATTGACCCATCATCCGGCCTGGAGGGCCTTAAAATGCTGCTCGCGGAAGATGACGTGCTCATTGGTACTTTGACCCAGAGACAGCTTGAGGCTGCAGGTGCGCAGGTGACTTGGGCCAAGAATGGACAAGAGGCCCTCGACATCGTCCAGCACGGCTCATTCGATGCAGTGGTCACTGACTTGATGATGCCCGAACTTGATGGCCTTGGGTTGATTAAAGCGCTTCGTGCCGACTTTGGATTCGATTTGCCCGTTATTGCCGTGACGGCCGCGGTAATTGGTGAGGAAACGGATGCACTGCTGAAAGCAGGCGCATCGGATGTAATCAGTAAACCGATTAGCGCAGACAAGCTCAGTGAGTCTCTAGCTAGGCAGCAAAATCGCAAAGCCGTCTAAGAGAAGTTGGTAGGCCCAGCAGGACTTGAACCTGCGACCAAGGGATTATGAGTCCCCTGCTCTAACCAACTGAGCTATGGGCCCGAGGGAGGCGCAGTATAGCGCCGGGTTGCGATCACGCCTAGCACGCAGGGCGCCAGGCGCGAATACAATTACTCGTCGAGGAAGCTGCGTAGGTGATCTGAACGTGTCGGGTGGCGTAATTTGCGCAGTGCCTTGGCCTCGATCTGACGGATACGCTCTCGGGTCACGTCGAACTGTTTGCCGACCTCCTCGAGCGTATGATCCGTGTTCATGTCGATGCCAAAGCGCATCCGCAAAACCTTGGCCTCACGAGCGGTCAGGCTCGACAGAACATCTTGGGTTGCTTCCAACAAGCCGGTTTCGGTTGCGTGATCCAACGGACTCGACGCACTGGTGTCTTCGATGAAATCACCCAAGTTTGAGTCTTCGTCATCGCCAATGGGCGTTTCCATTGAAATGGGCTCTTTGGCGATCTTCAAGACCTTACGAACCTTGTCCTCTGGCATTTCCAGACGTTCGCCAAGCTCTTCGGGAGTCGGTTCACGACCCATTTCCTGCAGCATCTGGCGGCTAACGCGATTCAGCTTGTTGATCGTTTCGATCATGTGAACCGGAATACGAATGGTGCGGGCTTGGTCCGCGATCGAACGCGTGATTGCCTGACGAATCCACCAGGTGGCATAGGTCGAAAACTTGTAACCGCGGCGATATTCGAATTTATCAACGGCCTTCATCAAACCAATGTTGCCTTCCTGAATTAGATCCAGGAATTGCAAACCACGGTTGGTGTATTTCTTGGCGATCGAGATAACCAGTCGAAGGTTGGCTTCGACCATGTCACGTTTAGCGCGACGGGCCTTGGCCGTGCCCTTGTTCAAATCTTTCTGAAGCTGTTTAAGCTGGGTGTAGCTCATGCCGGTGGCTTCTAGAACGGCCGCCACCTTGGTTTGAGCGCGCTTAATATCCGCCATGTACTTGTCCAACATGGGCTTGTTGGCTTTCTCGCGAATCTTCTCGAAAAAGTCAGGGCTGACTTCATTGCCCTTGAAGATCTTGATGAATAAATCGCGATCAACTTTTGCGTGGCGCACGCACATGTTTTGGATCTGGCGCTCTTGCTCTTTGACGTGATCCAGTACTTCACTCACCTGGTTGACCATCTCGTCGTAGACGCGGGGGACCAGCTTGATAGAACAGAATACGTCGAGCAGCTCGCCCATGGCCTTATCAAAGGCCTTTTCCCGGCCGTTCTTTTCAACCGCCTTGTGAACGCTGGCTAAGTGACCGCGGATCTTCTCAAATCGAAGTGCGACCTCTTCCATGTCTGGGCCGCTGGGCGCTTCTTCTTCGCTTTCGTCGTCTTCGTCGACTTCTTCACCGGCCGCTTCCGCGGCTTCTGCTGCTTCAGCCGCTAATTGTTCGGGGCTCTTAGGGTCTTCTACTTCATCCAAGAAGCCGCTCAACAGGTCGGTGATTCGGCCTTCTTCTTCGATGATCCGGTCGTATTCAGCCAGCATGCCCTCGACCACGCCGGGGTAGTAGGCCGCGGCAGCCATCACATCACGAATTCCGTCTTCAATGCGCTTGGCGATGTGAATTTCGCCCTCGCGAGTCAACAAATCCACCGTGCCCATTTCACGCATGTACATGCGCACAGGATCCGTCGTCCGGCCCAGATCGGTTTCTACGCTGGTCAGAACCGCAACGGCTTCTTCGCTGGTTGATTCGTCTGCGCTTGAGTCGCCTTCGCTAAGCAACAGTTCTTCCGCGTCGGGGGCCTGCTCGGCAACCGGTATGCCCATCTCGCGGATGGTGCGAATGATTTCATCGACCTGATCGGCGTCGGCGATGTCTTCGGGCAGATGGTCATTGACCTCGGCAAAGGTCAAATAACCTTGTTCACGGCCGCGGGCAATAAGGTCTTGGATGCGGGACTTTTTGGTGCCCTGCAGGTTTTCGTTGGCGTCAGACATAGGTTCTTTCGAGATAATCCCTGAAAATATAAGTAGGCCTAAAAGCCTAGCCGCATATTATATCACAAGCTCAGGTTATTTATTGGCTTTTTCTTTGCGTTTGGCCAGCAGTGCGACGAGGTCTTGCGCGGTTTTCTCACCCGGTTTACGGATCATGGCGCTGCGTTCACGTTTATCTTGCAGTCGCTGAATTTTATAGATCAGATCCTTGAATTGAGCCTGGGCCAAATCAATCGGTAAGTTGCTGGCAGTCTGCGATAACCGACCCAGTTTTATCCCCAGCGGCGTTCCGGACAGGAAGCCCAGTAACAAACTGCTCTGAGTAATATTTTGAACCCGGATCAGTTGAGCGCACTCCAATACTTCGGAAAGCTCAGGTGCATCCCAGCCGGGTTCCGTTGAACTGGGTAGATCGTTGGCCAATTCGGGCATCTGAAACAAACAGTTCAACAGCTCGCTGGCGAGTTTTTCCAGTGCCCGATCTGGCGGCGCTTGAAAGTGCGTGGGGTCGTCGGTGGGAACGGGTTCGAAATGGTCGTGCGTGTCCTCTGGAATCAGCATGTCGTCATAGCCGGGCTCGGCTTGTGGGACAGGCAAGGGCTCGGGATCAATTTCTGGCGTGATGGGTTCTGGCGGTGACACAGCCGCAGCTTCGGACTGCTCGACCAAATCTTGAATGGCATCGCGGCTGGTGCCTACTTGGCGAGCCAACTCGTCAATTAATAAGGCCCGTGGAATGCCATTGGGCACGCGTTTTAGATGCGGTGCAATGAGCGTCCCTAATCGAGCGCGACTGTCCAGTCGGCTCATGTCCAAGGTCGACGTGAGCTGTTCAAACAGCACGTCGGTCAGAGATTTGGCATGGGCTAGTTGTTTGTTAAATCCATCGCTGCCGGTTTCCACTAGCAGTGAATCGGGGTCCTGACCTTCGGGCAAAAATAAGAAAAGAAATTCGGTCTGCCCATCCATCAGTGGCAGGGCATTTTCCAATGCGCGCCAAGCGGCCTTTGCCCCAGCGGTATCGCCGTCAAAGCAAAATAAGACCTGCGGTACTAAGCGCACAAGCTGTTCTAGGTGATCAGGCGTGATGGCCGTACCCGAGGTGGCCACCGCACAGGGAATGCCATGTTGTGCCAAGGCAATGACGTCCATTTGCCCCTCAACCACGATCAAGCGCTCAAGGGTCCGGTTCGCCTTAATGGCTTCGTGCAATCCATAAAGGACCTTGCTTTTATGAAAAATTGGAGATTCGGAGCTGTTTAAATATTTTGGCTTCGAGTCATCCAGTACCCGCGCAGTAAAGGCGACTGTCCGCCCGCGACGATCCCGGATCGGGAAGGTGACTCGGCCGCGAAAACGATCGTACGCCCGCCCAGGCTTTTCAACCAAGACGCCGGCTTTGGCCATTTCGGTGTCGCTGTACCCGAGCGTCTGGAGGTGTTGTCTAAGTGCCTGGCCGCCGGCCGGCGCGACGCCGATTCCAAAGGTTTGTGCGGTGTGGCCTGACAAGCCCCGGCCGCGCAAGTATTCAACAGCCTGAGTACGCAAAGCGTCAGATCGCAAGCAGCGTTGGAAAAACCGATCCGCATCTTGGCATAGGTCGTACAGACGCTGACGCTCTCGTTGTGCGCGCTCTTGTGCTGGGTTGACGTCCTCTCGAGGGACCTCAAGCCCTTGCCGTTGCGCGAGGAACTCAACCGCACCGATGAAGTCCAGACCCCGTTTTTCCTTCACGTAGGTCAGGATGTTGCCCGAGGCGCCGCATCCAAAGCAGTGATAGACCTGTTTGTCAGGCGACACGCTAAAGCTCGGGCTGCGATCATCGTGAAAAGGGCATTTGGCCTGGTAGTTTGGTCCGGATTTTTTAAGCGTGACGTCTTCACCGATCAGACCGACCAGGTCACTGGTGTCCATCAGTTGATCAATAAAGTTTTGGGGAATTTGTCCGGCCATGGGGCCAGTGTATCAGCTCAGGCGCGCTTTGATCTGCCCGCTGAGGCGTCCCATGTCGGCGCGCCCGGTCACCTTCGGCTTGAGCCATCCCATTACCGCGCCCATCTGCGCCATGCTGTTGGCACCGGTTTCGGTGACCGCTTGATCAATCAGCGCAGCCAACTCGTCATCCGTCAGGGGTGAGGGTAGGAAGGTTTTGAGAATTTCGGCTTCAGCCTCTTCGGTTTCCGCCAGATCTAAACGATCCGCGTCGCGATATTGGGATGCGGCGTCGTCTCGTTGTTTAACCAATTTGGTTAGAATGCTGAGCACGTCAGCATCCGTAAGCTCGACACGGTCATCGATCTCTTTTTGTTTGACCGCGGCTTGGGCCATGCGAATGGTGCCAAGGCGCAATTTGTCCTTGGCTCGCATAGCGTCCTTCATCGCGGACGTGAGCTGGCTTTTAAGCTCGCTCATGTCGAGTGCTTAGTACAGGCGCTCGAACTTTTTGGTTTCGCGAGACACCTTCTTTAGGTGGCGCTTAACCGCAGCGGCAGCTTTACGCTTGCGAACGCTGGTGGGCTTCTCATAAAACTCGCGACGACGGACTTCACTTAGGATGCCAGCCTTCTCGCATGAACGCTTGAAGCGACGTAGGGCTACGTCGAAGGGCTCGTTGTCTTTTACTTTAACGAACGGCACAGGTATTTCACCTCTCAAAATTCATCGGTGGAGCCTTTTGGCCCCATAAGGGCGCGAAAAGATACAGAGCCTTGGATTGAATATCAACCCTGCCAGCACTACTCTGCGCGAATGATTGTATTAGGTATCGAAACCAGCTGCGACGAAACCGGTGTTGCAGTGTATTGCACCGAGCGCGGATTGCTCTCGCATCAGTTGTACAGCCAGGCCAAAACTCATGCTGAATATGGCGGTGTGGTGCCCGAATTGGCCAGTCGAGACCATGTTCGAAAGTTGCCCCATTTGACTCGCCTGGCCGTCCACGAGGCGGGCATTGAAATGTTGGATTTGGATGGCGTGGCCTACACTCAGGGCCCGGGATTGGTTGGGGCCTTGCTGGTGGGCATCAGCTCCGCCAAGGCATTGGCCGCAGGCTTGGGCATTCCGGCATTGGGCGTGCATCACTTAGAAGGCCATATTCTGGCGCCCATGCTCGCGCCGGAGCCGCCAGAATTTCCTTTCGTGGCGTTGCTGGTCAGCGGAGGGCACAGCCAGTTTATTGAGGTGTTGGGCGTCGGGCAGTATCGGTTATTGGGCGGCACCATTGATGACGCCACTGGCGAGGCCTTTGATAAGGTCGCCAAACTATTGGATTTGCCCTATCCCGGTGGACCTCACTTGGCCAAATTGGCCGAGCAGGGTGACCCCAAGCGGTTCGCCTTTACGCGCCCGATGGTGGATCGGCCTGGCATCGATTTGAGTTTTAGTGGTCTGAAGACGCAGGCCCTCGTGCAAGCGAAAGCATTGGCCATCGACGGCCAGGTCGAGGGTCAAGATGCCTGCGATTTGGCTGCCTCGTTTGAACATACCGTGGCCGAGACGCTGTTCATCAAGTGCGCTCGGGCACTCAAGGAAACCGGCCTTAACCGAATCGTTTTGGCGGGCGGAGTCGCCGCCAACCAGACGCTGCGTAAACGATTGGCGGATTTGGATGCCGAGCTGTACTACCCGCCGCTGGCCTACTGTACGGATAACGGCGCCATGATTGCGTATGCGGGGGCCGTTCGGCTCGCCGCGGGGCAATCGGATGGCACTCAGATTCAGGCGCGTCCGCGCTGGCCGTTAGAGGAATTATCTCGTGTCGGATAGCGTGATTATCCTGGGCTTGGAGTGCCAGACCATTGTGGGTGTATATGACTTTGAGCGTCATGCGCCCCGCCCCTTGTTGGTGGACTTGGAAATGGGCTGGGATAACAGACCAGCCGGGCAGTCTGATCAGTTGGAGCACGCGTTGAACTACGATGCGGTCAGTACCGAGGTGCGTAATTGCATAGGTTCAATGCAACCGGAATTGATCGAGACGCTGGCCGAAGCCGTC
>JASFWN010000031.1:0-7519 GCA_050049295.1 Pseudomonadales bacterium | reverse complement strand
AGACGTGGCACTAATAAGGATGACTAAAACCAGCGCCCAAAATACCGAATAACCCTGTTGGTTTTGTTTCATGAAGCCCTCACGGAATCGCCCTAACATTGCTAAAGCTGGGCAAGCTGAAAAACTCATCCCAATGCATCCATACGGATACGGCTTTACCAATTATTAGGTGATCCGGCACAAAACCCCAAAAACGCGAGTCGTTCGAATTGTCCCTATTGTCCCCCATCAGGAAGTAATTGCCCTCGGGCACTTCCCAACGACCATCGCGGCCCAAACGGTTGTTGGTCCGCCAAGTCGGAAAGGTATGGGTTCCAATCTGTTCGGTCGACTGACGAACCGCCACCGGAATTCCTGGCTCAGTCACCAGTGTGGTTGGAACAGGTTCGCCATTTACGAGGATTTGTTTGTTACGCACTTCGACCACATCACCCGGCAAACCGATGATGCGCTTGATGTAGGCCACGTTGGTTTGCTCTGGGAAACGGAATACCAACACGTCACCGCGCTCGGGCTCGTTAATCGGCAGGAAAGTTTCACCGGTCACCGGGGTTCTTAGGCCGTAGGTCCAGCGGTTCACCAGAATAAAGTCGCCCACCTCCAGCGTCGGCATCATGGACTCGGACGGGATTTGGTAGGGCTCGTAGAAAAAGCTTCTGAGCGCAAAGACCACGAACAACACGGGGAAAAAGCCCGCTCCGTAATCGACCCACCAAGGTTCTGGATCGTCAGAGGTGCGACGTTTCGCGGTCACCAGTTTGTCAAAAAACCACAACACACCCGTGACGACCACCGCCACCAGCAAGACCAACGAAAAATCGATGTTTTCCAATTAATTATCCACTTTCAGTACCGCAAGGAAGGCATCCTGTGGAATTTCCACACTGCCCACCTGCTTCATTCGCTTCTTACCGGCTTTTTGTTTTTCCAGCAGCTTCTTTTTACGTGATACGTCACCGCCGTAACATTTGGCCGTTACGTTCTTGCGCAGTGCCTTGACCGTGGTCCGGGCAATAATGTGACCACCAATGGCTGCCTGCACCGCCACATCAAACATTTGGCGCGGAATTAAATCTTTCATCTTTTCGCACAAATTGCGACCCCGACCGGTTGAATGGTCTTTGTGGACAATCGCAGCGAGTGCATCCACACGATCGCCGTTGATCAGCACATCCAGACGCACCAACTTGGCCGGCTCAAAGCGCAAGAAGTGGTAATCCAGCGAGGCAAACCCTCGGCTAACCGACTTGAGCCGGTCAAAGAAGTCCATCACCACTTCAGCCATCGGCAATTCCCAAGTAATTTGAACTTGGTTGCCCATGAATCGCATGTCCTTCTGAACACCACGCTTTTCAACGCATAATTGGATGACGTTACCTAGGTAATCCTGAGGCACCAGAATGTTGGCCTGCACAATGGGTTCACGCATCTCTTCAATGCGACCGGCATCGGGCAAGCGCGAGGGGTTATCGACTCGAACCACTTCGCCATCTTTCAATTCGACTTCGTAAACGACCGTGGGTGCCGTGGTAATCAAATCCAGATCGTATTCACGTTCCAAACGTTCCTGGATGATTTCCATGTGCAACATGCCCAGGAAACCACAGCGGAAACCAAAGCCCAGTGCGTCGGACACCTCGGGTTCGTAGTGCAAACTGGCATCGTTCAGGGTCAGCTTTTCCAGGGCTTCTCGGAAATCTTCAAAATCATCCGAGCTGACCGGGAACAGACCTGCGAATACGCGAGGCTGAACCTTTTGGAATCCTGACAAGGCTTCCGTGTCCGGGTTGGCCACACTGATCAGTGTATCCCCCACCGGCGCGCCATGGATGTCTTTGATCCCTGCGACCAAGAACCCAACCTCGCCGGCTTTGAGGCTGTCCGTCACCTCTCGCTTGGGAGTAAAGATGCCGATTTGATCCGCTTGGTGTGTCGTGCCGGTGCTTTTAACAACGAACTTGTCTTTCTTGTTGATCTGGCCTTGCGTCACGCGAATCAACGAAACGACTCCCAGATAATTATCGAACCATGAGTCAATGATCAATGCTTGCAGAGGCCCATCAATATCACCCTCGGGTGCCGGTACCGTGGCAACCAGGGTTTCCAAGACCTCTTTGATACCCATGCCTGACTTGGCACTGCAGGGGACCGCATCGGTCGCGTCGATGCCGATGATTTCTTCGATCTCGACCTTGACTCGCTCAGGCTCAGCCTGAGGCAGGTCCATCTTGTTCAAGACCGGCATAACCTCGAGACCCATTTCGATTGCGGTATAGCAGTTGGCAACGGATTGGGCTTCGACGCCTTGCCCCGCGTCCACCACCAACAGTGCACCTTCACAGGCCGCCAAGGAACGGGAGACTTCATAGCTGAAGTCCACATGCCCGGGCGTATCAATAAAGTTCAGCTGATAGATCTTGCCGTCGTTGGCTTCGTAATTCAGCGTGACTGACTGAGATTTAATGGTAATCCCGCGCTCACGCTCGATATCCATGGAGTCCAAGACCTGAGCGGCCATTTCACGCTCGGTCAAGCCACCGCAGTACTGGATAAAGCGGTCAGCCAAGGTGCTTTTGCCGTGGTCGATATGGGCAATGATAGAAAAATTACGGATGTGCGATAGGTCGCTGCTCAAGCTTAAATCCTCGTGATTTCGCCGCGCATTATAGGGATCTAAGCCCGCCGGCGCGAGCCCTACCGAGGCGATAGGGCTCTTTTGTTTGACTGGCTAGAGTCGTAAGGAAACAAAGGTGGGGTTGCCGTCACGCACCAGTAACACAGGCACCCGACCACGGCCCTCTAATTCCTCGACAATATCGCGAAAACTGCTGACGTCTTCGATCTCACGGCCAGCGATCTGTAGAATCACATCACCGACGCGCATACCCGCCGCCTGGGCTCTGCGCGAGGTAATCGAGTTAATCACCACACCACCGCTGATGTCCCACTCTGCCTTTAAAGAATCGCTAACGTTTTCAACCGCTAACCCGGCAATCTGAGAGGACGAGGGCGCACTGCGTGCAGCCAACGGATCCTCGGGCAATTGACCGATTTCGATTTCTAACATCACCGCCTTACCATCACGCCAGACTTCGACGTCGGCGGTCTTACCGGGACGCACCCGTCCGACCAAGGGTGGCAAGTCACTGGAGCGGTAAACTTCACGGCCGTTGAACTTCAGCACCACATCGCCCGCTTTCAGATCACTGTTGGCGGCCGGCCCGTCCGGCACGACCTGGGCAATCAAAGCCCCTTGGGGTTTATCCAGACCAAAGGACTCCGCCAAATTACGGTTGACCTCTTGAATGAGCACACCCAACCAGCCTCGCTCGACCGTGCCGGTGTCTTTGAGCTGCTCGACCACATCCATCGCCATGTCTACTGGAATGGCGAAACTCAGACCCATAAAACCGCCCGAGCGGGTGTAGATCTGGCTGTTGATACCGACCACTTCGCCATCCAAATTGAACAGCGGACCGCCGGAGTTACCCGGGTTAATGGCCACATCGGTTTGAATAAAGGGCACATAGTTTTCGCGAGGCAACGAACGGCCGGTCGCACTCACAATGCCCGCAGTGACGCTGTAATCAAATCCAAAAGGCGATCCGATGGCCAACACCCACTGGCCGGGCTCCAATGAATTCGGTTCCGCCATTTGGACCGCAGGCAGGTCGGTTGCGTCGATCTTAAGCAGCGCCAGATCACTGCGCGGATCGGCTCCAATCAACTCGGCCACCAACTCACGACGATCATTCAAACGCACAATGATTTCTTCCGCGTTTTCGATCACGTGATTGTTGGTCAATACAAAGCCGTCATCACTGATGATAAAACCCGAACCCAGTGAACGGGGTTCGCTACGCTGACCTGGACCGCTGCGGGGGGAACCCGGGGGATTACCGAAGAATTCCCGAAAAATGTCCGGCATCTGGTCCAGACGAGGATCGCCGACGGTTTCCGGCATTGCGTTGGTGGTAGAGATATTGACCACCGAGGGGCTCACGTCTTTGACCAGATCACGAAAATCCGGCAGTTGAGCTTTTGCAACGCCAACCCACATGACAAAGGGGATGAGTAACGTTAACACTCGCATTGAAACGTCCTTTTGTTGATCAGTTTGGCTATTAGAGAGAAGCCTAACGGGACCGTTCAATTGGCGGCGTTAACTTTGGTTACAGGTCTGTTAAGCGCCGAGGCTCAATCCGTTTTGGCTCGCTCTGCCCATAGATGTGGGGACAGTTTGTGCGCTTGCCAACGGGCCCACGCAAGTCCAAAGGACAGCCCAATCGCTGCACCGATCAAGGCTGCGATGTCACCCCAAGCCTGACCCAGTCCTGCGCCGGCTAATAACGCTGCCAATGGAATTCCATAGGCCTGAGCTGCTGCACGCTCCAATGCTGGCGTTTCAACGACTAGGTCGACCGCATCGCCGACCTGGAAATGTTGCTCGTTACTGACCCAGGTCGTGCTAGGACGCTCATCCATCGGGCGGCCGCATCCGCCAGGCGACTGACAACGACCACACCCACCGCGGGCTTGCGTCAATACCGCGATCTGCCCGTCCTTTTCCGCCACGACTTTGCCGGGCTGACGGTCGCAGGGCTCAACCATCCAAAAGACCGTCCATTTGCACCCAATCAATCTCGCCCATCAGCTTACGTAGCGAGGCCTCGGGCACTTCGCCGACCAAGGTCACACGAAAAAACTGGTCACGAAACTCGACCACTCGACTCAGAGCCTGGGTTGGGCCTTGTTGAGCCAGTACGTCGGGTTTGGGCTGGCCCACTCGCTCATAAAAGGCCGACACCAGTGCGATGCCATCAGAAAACAGATGCGTTACCACCATTTGGTCCTGACTCTGTCCGACCGGCATGAAGCCTGCGGGTAACCGCCGTATGGGAGCGGGGTCAGTCAGCTCGTTTTCGGTTAAACGATGTCGAAATACCTGCATGCCCTGAGCATCAATCACCAAGGTATCTTCCTTGACCGGATCCATCAGCTCGAGTGATACAAATTCAAATTGCTCCAGAACTTCTCGCTGCGAGTCCAAGGTTTGACGACGCAGAATGAGGCCCGTTTCCGTGTCGCACCAGAATGCATGGCTAAAGCGCAAATCGTCCAGGGCATTCAAATAAATCGCCTGCGCTTCGCGGCCCGCCACTCGGGTCAGTGCACCCAGTTCAATACGATAGTGGTTGCGGATATGGGTCAGTCGATCGCCATCTTTAAATGACTTGACCGCAGGCAGCGCATGTCCCTGACGTAGCGACTCGTTACCGGGGTATAAACCCAAGAGCCAACTGCCCCTGCGCATGACCTGAATCGGATCCCCGGAGAGTTTTTCGATGCGCTCGACCGGTTGCCCGGCCACCATGTCTTTGTGCACCTTCAGCGAAACCGACTGCGTGCCTTGGGTATACATCATGGTGCCTTGCCAAGACTGCGTCGCCATCGAGTCGGCCATCTGCATCAAAAGCCGAGTGGCCACGGGGTCGGTCGCGGTAGGCGCTGCCATGACAGCGGATACAAAAAGGGCGGCCAGTGCCGCCCCGATGCGCCTCATACGATTCACTGAGACTCCTGATCGGTTTCCATCACACGGGCCAAGGGTAACAAGCCTTGCTGGCCGCTGGCAGCAGAATGTTCCGCATGACGAATGATGTACGCCTCAATTTCTTTTCGCAGTTGTGCCTGAATGGCCTGAGCTGCCGGCGTTTGCATTTGCTGCTGAACCGCCACCCCCGCCTGAAGCGCTAACGGATTGGCAATGGTCGCAGGACTGAATTCAATCGGCGCCTGCTCTGCCAGGACCGGCGCTTCGGTGGGCTGAGTATTCAGTCCAATCATCAGGGTAAAGGCAACACCCGCTGCAACCGCAGCCTGTGCATACCAACGACGACTCCAATGCGCCGCAGGCTTCGCGGATGATTCGATTTCAGAATTTTCCAAGGCCTGCATGACACCCGTGCTGAGATCGACCTGACCCAGGCCATCGCCCTGACCACGCATCACGTCACCGATCAACGAGTAGTGTTCCCACTGGGCTTCTAATTCTGGATCACGTGCGCCAGATTTGAGCGCTCGACGAGCTTCCAATTGCTCGGCTTCGCCGTCATACAATGCTGACAATGATTCTTTTAATTTTTCTGTCATTACTGCGTTGATCCCTTTCAGATCTGTGTTGTCTTGGCTCATTGACCCGCTCCTTCACGGAAAGTTCCATCCATGTGCGGCTCAATTTTTTTACTCACCGTATCACGGGCTCGAAAGATCCTCGAACGTACGGTGCCGACCGGGCACCCCATGATGGCGGCAATGTCTTCGTAACTTTTGGATTCCAATTCGCGCAGCGTCAAAGCCACACGCAAATCTTCTGGCAACTCGGCGATCGCCTGACGCACGGCTTGTTCCAGTCGATCCCGACCTGTGTTTGCTTCAGGGCTGTCGTGTGTCCGTAGCAGATCGCCCGAATCGAATTGTTCGGCATCGGAAATATCAATGTCGACTTCCGGAGCGCGTCGACCCTTACTGACCAAATGGTTTTTGGCCGTATTGACCGCAATCCGGTAAAGCCAAGTATAGAACTGTGAGTCGCCCCGAAATTTGGGCAGGGCGCGATAGGCTCGAATAAATGCGTCCTGAGCGACGTCCTGAGCTTCGTGCGAATCTCGCACATATCGACCGATCAGCGCCAACACGCGGTGCTGGTATTTTTTCACCAAAAATTCAAACGCCCGTGCATTGCCCTGCCCGGCTTGGCTGACCAGCAATTCGTCTGGGTCGTCTGGGCTAATTCGCATCAAAGGCAATACAGTCGCAGTCGCGTTCATGGATGATTTCCGTGTCCTGATTCGGCTAGGACGTCAGAAACCGCACTTAGTTCCCCAACCATAGCGGTTGCAAAGCGAAAAGTCTGGCCCAAGTTAAGTTTCGCGGTACAGGGTGCGCCTGCGCTACACTGCCGCTTTCCCCCTGGTTGTCTGGTAGAGCAGTTAAGTTGGCAAAAAAATCCGCCCCCTTCGCATTTGATGTCGTGATTCTAGGATCTGGCGCCGCAGGATTGTCCGTTGCACTGGATTTACCCTCGCACTTAAGTGTGGCCGTTTTAAGCAAACAAGCCGTCGGCGGCAGCACGCCCTGGGCACAGGGCGGCATCGCGGCGGTTGTCGAGTCCACCGATTCGCTTGAATCACACGTCCAAGATACCCTGGTGGCTGGAGCCGGCCTGTGTAACGAAGCGGCGGTCCGGCACGCGATTGAAGCGGGTGAAGACTCGATTAACTGGCTGGTCGAGCAAGGCACCCACTTTGATGAATCGGACGGAAAGTTCCACCTGACGCGGGAAGGCGGCCATAGCCATCGCCGAGTTCTGCACGCGACCGACGCCACCGGTGCCGAAATTTATCGCGCCCTAGTCGAACAAGCCCATGCTCGATCCAACCTGCGGTTTTTCGATCAGCGTGTGGCCGTCGACCTGATCGTCGACAAATCCTTGCCCGTCAGCGAACGTCGCGTCACG
>JASFWN010000030.1:0-7532 GCA_050049295.1 Pseudomonadales bacterium | reverse complement strand
CGTCTAGGCGACAAAGACAACTTTTGGATGATGGGCGATACCGGTCCTTGCGGCCCTTGCTCAGAAATCTTTTACGATCATGGGCCAGACGTGGCCGGTGGTCCGCCAGGTAGCCCCGATGACGATTTGGATCGCTACATCGAAATCTGGAACCTGGTCTTCATGCAGTTCGAGCAAAAGCCGGATGGCTCTCGCGAACCGCTTCCTAACCCCAGTATCGATACCGGCATGGGGTTGGAGCGAATCGCTGCCGTCATGCAGGGCGTGCATTCGAACTACGAAATCGATCTATTCCAAGGCTTGTTGAAGTCGGCCCGCGAAGTCACCGGAACGGATGTTCAGGAAAGCCATTCTTTGCAAGTCTTGGCGGATCATATTCGTTCCTGTGCCTTCATGATCGTTGACGGCGTGCTGCCCTCGAATGAAGGCCGCGGTTACGTTCTGCGCCGGATCATTCGCCGTGCGGTTCGTCACGGTAATAAGTTGGGCGCTCAGGGGACCTTCTTCCATAAGATGGTCGATGAATTGGTCGTTCAAATGGGTCAGGCCTACCCCGAATTGGTCGCCAAGCAGGCAGAAGTGAAGCGCACCCTGTTGGCAGAAGAAGAGCAATTTATCCGCACCCTCGACGCTGGCATGCGCGTATTAGAGGATGCCATTGCCGACATGCAAGGTAACCAGTTGCCGGGCGAGGTGATTTTCCGTTTATACGACACGCACGGCTTCCCGGTCGATCTGACTGCGGACATCGCGCGTGAGCGTGAATTTGAATTGGACATGGATGGCTTTGAAGCCTCTATGCAACGCCAGCGTGAGCAGTCCCGGGCCACCGGTGGCTTCGGTGGTGACATCACGTTAGAGATTGATGGCGAAACCACTTTCTTGGGTTATTCACAGTTGGATGCGGACGGCCAAGTGTTGGGTGTCAGCGTTGAGCAAAGCTTGGTGGAGGGCGCGACCGCGGGCACTCAGGTGGGCATCGTGTTAGATCAAACGCCCTTCTATGCCGAGTCGGGCGGACAGGTCGGAGACTTTGGTCAGCTGGTTGCTGATGGCGTGGTCGTCGATGTGGTGGACTGTCGTAAGAACGGTCGCCATCACCTACATATCGGTAAAGTGGTGTCTGGCACGGTTAAGACGGGTATGACACTCACCGCACGAGTCATGGGCGAGCGTCGTCAGGCGACCGCTCTAAACCACTCTGCAACGCACCTGTTGCATGAAGCCTTGCGCCGCATCTTGGGTGATCACGTCGAGCAGAAGGGTTCGTTAAACGATCCTGACCGTTTGCGTTTTGACTTTAGCCATCCCAGTGCAATCACGGCTGACGAATTGGTCCAGATCGAATCCATGGTTAACGCCGAGATTCGTGCCAATCACGCGGTTGAGACCCTGGTAACGGATATGGATACCGCCATCGAAAAAGGCGCCATGGCGCTGTTTGGCGAAAAGTACGGTGAGAGTGTCCGGGTCCTGTCGATGGGTGAATTCAGCGTCGAGCTGTGCGGCGGTACCCACGTGCAGCGTACGGGTGACATTGGGCTTTTAAAAATTACCTCGGAAGGCGGTGTCAGCGCGGGTGTTCGCCGGATCGAAGCCGTGACTGGAGCCAATGCAGAGCAATTCGTTCGCGATACGGAAGCGGGCATGAGTGCCGTCGCAGCCGTTGTTAAAGGTAACTCGGCGGATGCTCCGCAGCGAGTCGCGAAAATGGCTGAGCGTGTCAAAGAGCTCGAAAAAGAAGTGGCGAATCTAAAGCGTAAGCTCGCAAGCGGTGCCGGCGGTGATTTGACTCAGCAGGCGGTCGAGGTGGCTGGAGTTAAGGTACTGGCTGCCAAGATTGATGACGTGGATCCAAAAACATTGCGTGACAGTGCGGATCAACTGAAAAACAAATTAGGAAAAGCCGTCGTGGTGTTGGCGACGGTGACCGATGGCAAGGTTTCATTGGTGGCCGGCGTGACCAAAGCGGAAAGTTCTCAATTCAAAGCCGGTGAACTCATCGGACAAATTGCCGCACAAGTCGGTGGCAAAGGCGGTGGTCGACCGGACATGGCAATGGCCGGCGGTACCGACCCCAGTGGTTTGGACGCGGCGCTGGCCAGCGTCGTTCCCTGGGTTGAAGCGAAAGCATAAGCAAGGACAGACATGGCACTTATTGTTCAAAAATTTGGTGGCACCTCGGTTGGCTCGGTAGAGCGCATCAAGGCGGTGGCAGAAAAAGTCAAAGGCTTCCGCGCGAAAGGCCACGATATTGTCGTAGTCGTCAGTGCAATGAGCGGCGAAACCAATCGTTTGATTGGCCTGGCAGAGGAGATTCAGTCCCGCCCGGTGGCCAGTGAATACGATACGCTGGTCTCAACCGGTGAGCAGGTCACGATCGCTTTGCTAAGCATGGCGCTTCAGGAATTGGAATGTCCCGCACAAAGCTTCACCGGCTGGCAGTTGGGCATGCACACGGACCGCTCACATGCCAAAGCACGAATTACTAAGATCGACGAAATGCCGATCCGCGGTGCGTTAGAGCAGGGAAAGGTGGCTGTAGTGGCTGGCTTCCAGGGCATTACCGACGACAATCGTATCTCGACCCTAGGACGGGGCGGCAGTGACACAACTGCGGTCGCTATTGCTGCGGCCTTGGATGCGGACGAGTGTCAGATCTACACGGATGTAGATGGTGTTTACACTACCGATCCTCGAGTCGTTGAAAGCGCGCGTCGGATGGAATCCATCACCTTTGAAGAAATGCTCGAGCTGGCGTCGCTTGGTTCGAAGGTCCTGCAAATTCGCAGTGTTGAGTTTGCCGGCAAATACAAAGTTCCGCTGCGGGTCTTGCACTCCTTTCAAGATGGCCCCGGCACCCTGATTACAGTAGAGGATCATAAACCCATGGAAAGTCCCGTTATCTCCGGCATTGCATTCAACCGTGACGAAGCCAAGTTGACGCTATTGGGTGTTCCAGATGTGCCTGGTGTGGCTGCATCTATTTTGGCACCCATTGGTGACGCCAACATCGAAGTCGATATGGTGGTTCAGAACGTGGGCGAAAATAACACCACGGATTTCACCTTTACCGTTCATAAGAACGACTACGAGCGTGCTTGCGAATTGCTAGAGCAAGTCAAAAACGATCTGAAGGCCCGCGAAATGCGCGGTGACAAGGACATTTGTAAAGTGTCCGTGGTCGGCGTTGGCATGCGTTCACACGCGGGCGTTGCCAGTACCATGTTTAAAACCTTAGCGGGTGAGAGCATCAACATTCAAATGATCTCGACTTCTGAAATTAAGATTTCGGTGGTGGTTGAAGAGAAGTATTTGGAATTGGCGGTTCGCGCCTTGCACGCCGCCTTTGACCTGGCAGTCGAATAAGTACTCACCAAGGTCCAAGTCAAAAACCGGGCCCTCGCCCGGTTTTTTCTTTTCTAATACCTCGCGATTGTTAAGTGCGGTACAAGCTGTATAGTCCTTAGACACAAAAAATCATAAGGAATGGATTCCGAATGCTGGTTCTATCTAGAAAACTCGACGAGAGTATCCAAATTGGAGATGAGATCTCGCTCAAGGTTTTGGGCGTCAGCGGTCAGCAAGTTCGGCTCGGCATTGAGGCGCCCCGCAAAGTTCAGATTGATCGAGCAGAATTGCGATCAGAATTGCCCAAAGAAGAGCCCGACGAAGTCCTGATGGATTGAATTGAAGATACAAAAAAGCCCGCAAATCGCGGGCTTTTTTAATCGACTCGCATTTAACGAGCGCGGTAGGTAATCCGGCCTTTGCTCAGATCGTAAGGCGTCACTTCGACTTTAACGCGGTCGCCGGTCAAAATACGAATGTAGTGTTTACGCATCTTGCCAGAGATGTGCGCCGTCACCGTGTGCCCATTGTCGAGCTCTACCCGGAACATGGTGTTGGGTAGGGTGTCGACGATGGTGCCGTCCATTTCGATGCTGTCTTCTTTAGCCATTCATACCGTCTCAGGATTTAAAGGTGCGCGGATTATGGACCTTGCACTCGCGCTAATCAAGTTGCTGGGGAATATTGCGCGTCCAGACCCGACCGACCAGAAACTCCAGGGGTTGATAGTCGGTTTTGTAATTCATTTTTTCGCAGGCTTGAATCCAGTAACCCAGATAGACATAAGGGAGCTGTAAACGTTCTGCTTCGAGCACTTGAGCCAGAATGGCTAACCGGCCCAGACTCCGTTTTGACTGGTCGGGATCAAAGAAGGTGTAAATTGCACTCAGCCCGTGTCGTTGCAGAACATCGATGACCGCCACCGCAATTAAGGTGCCTTCCTCATCACGAAAACACAGGAAGCGAGTGTAAGGGCCTTCAACCATTAAGAAGGTTTTGAATTGCTCTTTCGAGGGTGGGTGCATATCCCCATTGGGGTGGCGAACATCGATGTAGCGGCTGTATAGGTCGTAAATCTCGTCGTCGATATAGGGCAGTTGCCACTCAGCCGTGATGCCTTGGTTGGCTTTTAGGGTTTTTTTGAATCGGCGTGTCCAACGGAACTCAGAGATCGGAATGCGCACACTGATACAGGCTTGGCACTGTTTGCACTGGGGGCGGTAGAAATATTTCCCGCTACGGCGGAATCCCAATAGCGTAAGCGTTTGGTAGTCCTCTTGCTCAATCTGAACATCCGGGTCAGCGAACAGAGTCGTTGCAATTTCATCACTCAGATAACTGCAATCGTGCGGGGCCGTGGCAAAAAAACGAACGTCGTTTAAATCACTCATGGTCCCCCCAGCGAACAGCAGGGTGCGTCGGCCATGGCGCAGGCGCCGGGGTGTGCAGTGGCGACGGGCCAGCGTGCTTGGTCAGCTCGGCCTGAAATTCCTCGCGGGAAATTCCGGTCGCGCCAAGCGAAATAAGATGGTCGGTAGCGACTTGGCAGTCGATCCATGCATAGCCCCATTGATCCAGTTGCTTGGCCAGTGTAGCAAATGCCACTTTGCTCGCATCGCTGACTTGGCTGAACATGGACTCGCCAAAGAAAAACCGCCCCATCGCAAGCCCATATAGACCGCCGACCAATTCGCCGTCGTGCCAAGTCTCGACGCTACGCGCCCACCCAAGACGATGCAGGTGCTCATAAGCCTGAATCATGTCGTGGTTAATCCAGGTCTCATCACGATTCGCACAGGCCTGAATGACCTTTGAAAACTGTTGGTTGAGGGTGACTTCAAAGCCGCCGTTTCTAAGCGTTTTTTTCAATGACCGGCGAATCTTCACCTGACGGGGTCTAATCAGATAACGGGGATTAGGTGACCACCACAAGATGGGCTGCTGTTCGTCGTACCAAGGAAAGATGCCGCTGTGGTAGGCCAGCAATAGGCGCTCAGGGCGCAAATCGCCTCCGGCCGCCAGCAGGCCATCCGGGTCGACCAACGCCTGACTTGGATCCGGGAACCAAAGCTGTTCCGGATCCAGCCAATCCAACAAGATCCTAAGCGTCCTCGTCCAGGAAACGCTCGGCGTCCAGTGCCGCCATGCAACCAAAGCCTGCGCTGGTGATGGCTTGGCGATAAATGTGATCCGCCACGTCGCCGGCAGCAAAAACGCCGGGCACGCTGCACTGCGTCGCGTTGCCGTGTTGGCCAGACTGCGTTACCAAATAGCCGTCTTTCATGTCCAACTGACCTTCAAAAATCCCAGTGTTGGGCTTGTGGCCAATGGCGATAAAGACGCCGTGTACATCCACTGTGCGGGTACTGTCATCCTGGGTACTGGCCAAGGTCAGTCCAGTGACGCCCATGGCATCGCCGGTGACTTCACTGAGTTGATGGTTCCAGACGATTTCAACTTTGCCTTCGGCCTCTCGTTGGAATAGACGATCCTGCAGAATTTTCTCCGCTCTGAGCTTATCGCGACGGTGAACCAAGGTGACCTTGCTGGCTAGATTGGCCAGATACAGGGCTTCTTCTACGGCCGTATTACCGCCGCCGATCACGGCCACGGGCTTATCACGATAAAAGAATCCGTCGCAGGTGGCGCAAGCGCTGACACCGCGGCCCATGAAGTTCGACTCAGACTCTAGGCCCAAATACTGGGCGCTGGCACCGGTTGCAATGATCAAGGCATCGCAGGTGTAGGTGTCCTTGTCACCCGTTAAGGTGAAAGGCCGCTTAGACAGATCGGTTTGATGGATATGGTCATTAATGGTTTGCGTATCGAATCGCTCAGCATGCGCTTGCATACGAACCATGAGTTCGGGTCCCTGAACACCCTCCGCATCACCCGGCCAGTTGTCGACATCGGTGGTGGTGGTGAGCTGACCACCGACTTCAGTGCCGGTAATCACAACGGGGTTCAAGTTGGCTCGAGCGGCGTAAACCGCGGCTGTCCAGCCAGCCGGTCCGCTGCCCAAAATAATTAATTTGTGGTGTTGCGCCATGTCCAATCCTAAAGCTGAGATCACGAGAGTGTTTTGATACGATAGCGGGGAATTATGCGGCTGAACGCCGTCGGATTAAAGGACTGTATGAGCACGCGATCTTCGAATTCCCCTTTCCGCCGTCTGGGACGAGATGTTTGGCTGATCCTAGGGGTCGCGCTCTCGGTCTGGGTCATGCTCGCGCTGGCGTCCTATGACCAGAACGATCCGGCATGGTTTTTTACCGGTATCAATAATCCGCCTCTGAATATGATGGGTCCGCTGGGTGCGCTGATCAGTGAATTTATGCTGATCGGCTTTGGTTATATGGCCTTTGCATTGCCTGTTTTGATTGTCTGGCACGCGTTGTCGGTGCTTCGTGAAAAAGCCCTGATGGATTTGTCACAGACCCGTGGCTGGATTCAGTTTTTTGGTTGGTGGCTGGCGCTGGCAGGGTTTGGCGGGCTGTTCACCATGGCGTTCTTCCCCGAGGCGGGCGATTTACCCCCTGAAGTCACCGCCGGTGGAGCGCTGGGGCAGGCCATGGTGGATACGGCTGTGCTCAGCATGGGCTTTATTGGTGGCGGCGTCGCGTTGTTTGCGCTGGGTCTGGCTGGTCTAACGTTGGCGTTTTCTATTCAGTGGACACAGGTGCTCGAGGCTTTGGGTCGCGGTTTAGAGCGGTTTTGGCAGGGTCTGTTGGGGCGTGCCCAAGCCAAGCCCCAGGCTGATATGAATTTGGCACCGTCGCGCTGGCAGCGATTGATTCATCCGTTGGCGGGTGTGTGGCAACGATTTCAGTCTCGCCGCGCACTGAAAGCGGCTCGGGTGAGCAAGGCGAAAGGGCAAGTCGACTCGGCAGCCTGGTTCGAAACAACGCACGGTGATTCGGCCGAGCCCAACCTGGATGGATTGGATGATTTGGAATGGGATCCGATTGACCCAGATCCGATCGAAATTATGCCCGATGAACCGCCTATGTTCGCCAAGCCAGTTCGTGACAATGCGGTTCGTGATCAGCAGGCCAAGCCGCCCGAGGCTGGCGAAAACGAGTCAATCGCGGAACTCGACGACGAGCCCGAGACACCCTCGGTGTCAGACATTGAACCTGCGACTAAGATCAGTGACCTGTTGCGCGGTAAATTCACCCCGA
>JASFWN010000028.1:0-7661 GCA_050049295.1 Pseudomonadales bacterium | reverse complement strand
GTGGATCGTTTTCGATCAGCTTTGCAAATCCAAAATCGGCGAGAATCTTCCTCTGCTGGCAGGCATAGTATTCGTCTTTCTGTTGCTCGCGACCGAAGTATTTGCACACTTTTTCAGCGGCCGAGCCGCGCTGCTGCATGTCGGTGCCGTCATTGCGACCTGGATGACGGGCAACGTATTTTTCATCATCATCCCGAATCAAAAGAAAGTCGTGGCAACGCTCAAAGCGGGTGGGTCGCCCGACCCTTACTACGGCAAAGTCGCCAAGCAGCGCTCGACTTTTAACAACTATTTAACCCTGCCCGTGCTCTTCATGATGTTGTCCAATCATTATCCCATGACGTTTTCTACCGAAAGCTTGTGGGTGGTGACGGCGCTTGTGATTCTGATCGGCGCCATTGTTCGCTCTTGGTTTAATTTCGGTCACGAAGGGCGTACCGGGCGGGCCCGACAATGGCAGTGGCCAACCGCATCGATTCTGGTGGTGTTACTCGCATGGTTTCTATATACACCGCCGTTACAAGCCACAGCAGGCGAGTCGGTGCTGTCGGATGATCAAGCACTTGCCATCGTGAATACGCATTGCGTGGCCTGCCATGGCTCGGTTGCCGCGGCCGCCATGAAAGGCGTTCAACTGCATACCGTCGATACGATTATCAGAAACAAGGCTGGTGTGCTGGCGCAAGCGGTTCACTCCAAAGCCATGCCCATGGGCAACACCTCGGGCATGACCGACGATGAACGTCGGGCCTTGGGCCTGTGGCTGCAGAGTAAATAGACTGTGCACGGCATCGACGACACCGAAGTTTTCTGCCGCGTTGTCGAGAAAGGTTCTTTTTCTGATGCGGGGCGCTCTTTGCGGGTCTCAACCGCCGTCGTCAGTGCCCGCATCGCAAAATTAGAAAGTAAATTGGGTGTTCGCTTGCTTAACCGGACGACCCGTGCCGTCAACCCCACCGACGCCGGACAGATTTACTACACCGCCTGCAAAGAAATTAATGACCGTCTAAGCGCCGTTCACGGGCAGCTCCAGGAACTGCAAGGCAACCCGCAAGGCGTGATCAAAATCACCGCCCCCGATGCATTGGGCCAACACGTCATCGCACCACTATTGGCAGAGTTTCAAGACGAATTTCCGGGGGTTGAAATACGTCTGCACGTGGCCGACCGCGTGGTTAACTTAGTTGATGAGCAAATCGATCTGGCGATTCGTCATGGTCGGCCAGAGGATTCCTCGATGGTCATGCGCCCACTAGCGGCCGATCGCTGGATTGTGGCTGGCGCACCGAGCTATTTCGCGGAACGAGGTCGGCCCCAGTCTTTGACAGACCTGCACAAGCACGAATGTTTGTTGCTCCGCTTTCATGGATCGCGCCAATTCCAGTGGACCTTCGATTCAGGTCAGATTGAATTCGCCGGCTCCATGGATGCCTCCACCTCGTCAGTCCTGGCGACCTGGGCAAAACTCGGCAAGGGCCTGGCTCAGCAATCGATCTGGAGCCTGTATGACCATCTTGAGTCTGGCGCATTAGAACCCGTGTTAACCCAACATGAACCCAGCGGATTAAGCATCAATGCGTTCATGCCCGAGAGGCAACATCGTCCAGCAAAGATCAATCTTTTGTTGGATTTTTTAGAACAGAAAATGCGCGAACATCCCGCGCTTGGTTACCTGTAAGAGGACCGTATGGCTTCACTATCAACGCACGTTTTGGATACCGCCAAGGGCACACCCGCTGCGGGCTTGACGCTTGAATTGTTCGCTATTTATGGAGATCAGCGCCAGTCCCTTGGCCGCTACGTCACAAACAATGACGGACGCGTCGACGGAAAACTCATTGACGAGCCTGAAACTCGATTAGGAGAGTACGAGATCGTCTTTCATGCAGGGGATTATCTGGCCCAAAATGGCGGAACCAATCGGTACCTAACCCAGGTACCGATTCGATTTAGCATCTTCGATCAAAGCCACTATCACGTGCCGCTACTGGTCTCTAGTTATGGCTTCTCAACCTATCGGGGTAGTTAAGACTTCAACAAGGATTCGTGATTGGGCGAAAAGCTGACTAGCAATGGCATGGCGGCACTGCCAAGGGCTCGGGCGTCGCTGGCCAACTGGCCCGAACGGCAATCAAATTCGCCCAAACCTTCACGATTGATCTGGAGGATACAGTCGTTGACCGCCTGAACTAGATCGGTCCGAACCTGTTCAGGTACCGCGCCGTCGATAATGACGCCGTCCAACTCTAACAGGGCTACGCCGGACAGCGCCGCCGTGGCGATCGCCGGTGCTGCATCGGCGATCCAGGCTTGCACCGAATCACGGTATTGATTCCAAGCCGCCGGACTTTTCCAAAGCGTCGTCGGTTCAGCGCCCATCTCAACGACACGCTCCTCAAGCTGCAACAAACTGGCTTTGTCGATCAATTGATGGCCGCCGGGCATCGGAAGTGAAGCCAAGGCTGCCGCGTTACCGGTGGATCCAGAAAATAAGTTTCCGTTTAGCACCAAGCCGCCACCAATAAAGGAACCCAAGTAGAAATACAGGTGGTTGGGAAGCTCGCCTCCTTGACCGAATAAGAGTTCGGCTGCGCAGGCGGCAGAGGCGTCATTCACGTAAACCGCGGGTTCACCCAGTTGCTCATCAATCAGTTGGTGAAAATCGATTTCCCGCCACGCCTTGATGGTCTCAGCCGGCGCGCCTAGCTTGGCCTGCCAGCCATCCATCCCTGTTGGTGTACAGACTCCCACCCCGATAAGTCGGGTCGTTTTCATAACTTGGCGGCGAGCAAATGCCTTACGAGTTTTACCCACAAAGGCCGCGATTGCATGCGGATCCGGATGGGTATAGACCTCTTGCGCCCGGACAATGATCTGGCCGGTCAGATTGGTCAGGATCATCTCGGTTGAGCGACGCCCAATGTGCACGCCAATCGACAAGGCCCCGTCAGGATTGATTTCAAAGGGCACCGAAGGCTGACCCACTTTGCCCTTCTGAGGCTTCAAGCGACGGAGCAGGCCCTCCGCTTCAAACTCACTGACGATGGTCGATACAGTCTGCGCGGTCAGGCCCGTCAAACGGGCGATCTGGGCTTTGGGAATCGCACCCTGCATCCGAACCGTCTGAAGAATCAGTCGCTCGTTGTATTCTCGAACGCCGACTAAATTCGAGCCGCGTTTGGCACCCGCCTGACGATTCATTGTTTAGATGTAACTCGCGTTTTCATGAACCCCTTGATCGAGGCCCGTAATCATCGACACGATTTCGTTCGGCTCGGTTTCGCTGGTCAATCGATTGCCCACAATGCGTCCCTGACGAAACACCCAGATTCGATCTACCAGGTTAAACACCTGACGCAGGTTGTGGCTGATGATAATGACCGGAATGCCTTGCTTCTTGAGACCTCGGACGATCTCCTCGACCCGGGTGGTTTCTTGGATACCCAAGGCGGCCGTGGGCTCGTCCAATATGATGAGTTTTTTACCCCAACCGGCGGCTCGAGCAATCGCGACACACTGGCGCTGACCGCCTGACATGCCGGCCAAGGATTCACGCAGATCCGGAATCTTAACGCCGGTTTTAGCCAAGAGCTCGATCGCATGCTGTTCCATTGCACCCGCCTTCATCCATGAAAGCGGACCCAAGGGAAGCGAAAATTTCGTGCCCGGAATTTTAATCCGGTCAATGCAATCCTCACGGCCTAAAAAAATGTTCGCCGGCACATCCAGATGATCGGCCAAAGCCAAATTCTGGTACACCGTTTCGATCCCGGTCTCACGGGCATCCAGTGGCGAATCAAACTGAACGGTCTCACCGTAGAACTCAATACGCCCAGAGGTCGGCTGCTCCACACCCGTGATGTTGCGCACAAAGGTCGATTTACCGGCGCCGTTATCGCCCACCACCGCTACATGCTCGCCGGGCTCCAAAAAGAAATCGGCATCGTTCAGGGCGTGTACACCCCCGTAATGCTTGGTGAGTTTTTCAGTCTTTAAGATGTGATCCATTTGAGCTCTACGCATTATTTTTCGAATTGCCCAGAGGCTACTCCAGAAATAATTAATAAATCAAATAAATTTATTTATTGACAAGCCATCAAAGTTTATTGCACCTTGATATCAGTGTCGCAAATGCGATGCGAAGATCGAGATAAAAATAAACAGGTTGAGGACACCTCATGATTAAATCGTTTTCTAAGCTAGCTATCGCTGGCGCAATCGCTGCTGGCATGACTCTGTCAGCATCTGCAATGACCATTGGTTACGTCACCAAATCTGCGACCAACGCGGGCTGGATCATGATTAACCAGGGCGCGACAGACGCCGCCAAAGAAGAAGGTGTGAAGCTGGTTACAGTCGGCCCCGCTTTCCAAGGCGACCTGTCTAGCCAGTTGGAAGTTTTCGAGAACTTAACGGCCCAGGGCGTTGACGCGATCGGCGTTGCTCCCGTTGACTCTTCAGGTATCGCACCTGCGGTTGACGCGGCCATGGCTGCCGGCATTCCGGTCGTTGCCATCGACACCGGCGTCAGCGGTGCTGAAGTCACTTCATTCGTCGCCACTGACAACTACGCGGTTGCGGTCATCCAAGGTCAAGAAGCGGCCAAGCTCGTAGCCGACGGCGACAAAGTATTCTATGTCACCGGTGACCAGGCTTCTTCAACCGGTCAAGAGCGTCGCGACGGCTTTATGAAAGGCTTCAAGGAAACTCGCCCGAACAGCGAAATCCTAGAAGTGCCCACTAAGTGGAACTCTGACGAAGCTCAAGCTGGCGTTGAAGCACTACTAAACAGCCACGATGACGTGAAAATGGTCGTCAACGCATGGGACGGCGGCACCATGGCAGCGAAAGCCGCTTTGGAAAACCTGGGCTACGGCGCGGGTGACGTGAAATTGGTTGGTTTTGACGGCGCGGCTGACGCCATCGTTGCGATGGACGAAGGCTGGGTTCAGGTCGACACCGCTCAGATGCTGTACCAGATGGGTTACCAGGGCATCAAAACCGCAGTTAAAGCAGCAGGAAACATGGCCGTAGACAAGCGTATCGACACCGGTACCTTCCTCGTCACTCCTGAAACTTCGGCGGAATACAAAGCCCTGATCGGCATGTAATACCGCCTAAGGCAGGCACCTTGTCTGCCTTTTTTCTTCTTCCCCGATGTTGGCCCGCAAGGGCCGCATCACCTAATTCGAACACATTCACTCGCGGAGTAGCGTGATGTCAGAAGCGACGTCAAATAACAGGCTCGCCCGCCTATTGGCTGGGTACTTTAAAAAAGATTGGTCGGGCGCCCTCTTGGCCGTCGTCATTCTGGCCATTGCCATTGAGCTGGTAACGGACGGAAAGCCGTTTTTCCACCCATCGAACCTGATGACCATTCTGAATAATTCTGCAGCACTGGGTGTGATTGCTGGCGGCATGACGCTGGTCATCTTAACCGCGGGTATCGATCTATCGGTCGGATCCGTGATGGGGATGATCGCAGCGCTAGTCGGCTATGTGGCCTCGTACTGGGGATTCCCGCCGATCCTTGCGATTTTGTTTGGCATGGCACTGGGCCTGGGCATTGGCTTGATTCATGGCTCTTTGGTTGCGCGCTTTGGTATGCCGGCCTTTATTGTGACCCTGGCAGGCCTCTCTATCTGGCGCGGCACAGGACACCTGACTACCGGTGCGCAGGCCACACCCAAGTTGGATTCGGTTTTTGACTTCTTTGGCCGCTACAACCCCTTTATGCCCCTTCGCCAAGCCTTCCGTGATGGCTCGTTGCCGGATTGGTTGATGCCACTGGGTAGCTGGGTCGACGCCAACTGGGTGGCCTATTTCCGTACCTTCCAGATGTCGCTCGTGATCTTCATTTTGTTTTTCATTGTGCTGGGTCTGGTGGTCAAGCACACCAAATTAGGCCGCTACATCTATGCGATCGGCTCGAACGAACAGGGCTCACGCCAGGCCGGGATCGACGTGCGCCTCTATAAAACCCTGGCCTACGTGGTGTGTTCTATGACCGCAGCGCTGGGTGCGCTGATGTTTTTGGGCCGCGCCCCCTACGCCAAATCTGATTACGGGCAGATGTGGGAGCTGGATGCCATTGCCGCGGTGGTCATTGGCGGCACCTCACTGTTTGGTGGACGAGGCTCGGTTTTGGGCACCTTCCTTGGGGTGATTTTGCTTAAGCTGATTGCAAACGGCCTAACGCTTGCTCAGCTCAATACCTTCTGGCAGATGGTGGTGCTGGGGATGATTATTCTGTTGGCAGTCGGGATTGATATCGTTCGACAAAACGCCAACCCCGAAAAAATTAAGCAAGTACTGTTTGCAGTGGCGGCGGCCTCGCTGTTTTTCGCCAGCATTCACCCCATCGCACAATTTGTTAGCGCGCAATTAAGCCTGCTTGAGCACAGTCACTCGGCATCGCTGTTGGCAGCCGGCAGCAACTTGGCCCCGACACAGGCTACTCGACTGCTCGAGGGCGATGCCCTGGCGGCCGTGCAAGCAGCCGCCTCAGCCAGTTGGATTTATGCGCTTCTGCTGGGTGTCATGGTGGTGTTGAGTTTCTTGACCCTGGCACGTCCCAACAAGCCCACATCTCTGATGGCGATTGGCCTACTGGTCGCGGCCGGCATTTTGTTGAGCCTAGGCGGGTGGCCGGGTGTACCGGTGTTGGCGCTAGGGCTAGCCGCATTGCTGGGCTCGCTGTACACCGACAGCCTGTTTGAACAAGCACGGCAGACCTAAGGATGCTTCTGAATGTCCATCCGCTATTAGGGCCTGATTTGCTGCATGCACTGGCTAGCATGGGCCATGGCGATCAAATCGCCATCGTGGACGCCAACTACCCGGCGGCGGCCAAGGCCAAGCGACTGATTCGAGCTGATGGCCATGGATTAATCGATGTGCTCGAAGCCATCATGACCGTTTTGCCCGTTGAAATGGCCGCGATGCCCAATACCCCGCGCCCGATCCATGACACATTAAAAAGTCGACTGCCAGATATCCAAGCCCTGGGCGATGATGAGTTTTATGGGCTAGCCAATGGCGCCTACGCCATGGTGGCCACCAGTGCACCCGAGCTATACGGCAACGTGGTCCTGACCAAGGCCGCGGTCGGGCACTGAACTAGCCCGCGGCGTCCTCAAATTCACTGACGGCCCGCAATGAGAGTGGATTTTCGGTCCACTCCAGGGCGAGTTGCCCAGGAATGGCAAAGGTGCGAAAGCCCATGTGCGCAAGGTGTTCAATTTGCTCAGTCGAGCGAAGACTGGCCACCAACACGCGCGTCTTTTGTTCAACTTGCCGCATGGTCTGAAAGGCTGGATCCGCATTGCCCGAGGCCTCGTGCAAGCGCGCGTAATAAGGCGCGGCATAAGCCACCCCCAAAGATTCGGCGACCATGATTTGCGAGGGCGAGTAAATGGCCGTCAGGGTTACTCGATCTGGACAATCGATGCGGTTGACCACCGACAGTCCAGCCGCCACCGCCGGTATCTTGACGAAAACACCCGGACCGATCGACAAAATGTCCTCCGCGCAAGCCGTCCAGTCGTCACCGAACACTTGAAAGTGAATCTCTCCATAACCCAGGGCCTGAGCCTGCTCATACAATCGAGCATAGTGTTCGATCGAGCAGGTGACACCGGCCCGCTGCATCAACAGTGGGT
>JASFWN010000027.1:0-7681 GCA_050049295.1 Pseudomonadales bacterium | reverse complement strand
TCCATGACGGTCGCCAGTAACGACAACCAATAATTCGATTTAGCCCCGCCACCGACGGCCCACAACGAATCCAGCTGTTGGCCACAAGACTCCAACGCATCCAAATTATCTTTCAGGGCAAAACTCACGCCTTCAATCACGCTATGAATCATCTGGGTTCGAGTCGTCCGGCTTGATAGTCCATGCCATGAACCCCGCAGCGAGGCAGAGTTGTGAGGTGTCCGTTCCCCAGACAAATAGGGTAGAAACTGGGTGCTTCCTGGCGCGAGCAGTTTCTCGGGCAGCTCGCTCGTCAACTCAGCTGGATCGGATAACAAAATGTCCGATAGCCAGTTTAGGCTATCAGTGGCCGCGAGCATGACGCCCATCTGATAATGCTGATCAGGAATCGCATGACAAAAGGTGTGCACGGCACTTTTGGGATCTGGCTGAGGGCGATCTACGGCACCTAAGACAACACCCGAGGTGCCCAGTGAGACTAAGCCTTGACCGTTTTGTGTGATGCCCATGGCACAGGCCGTCGCAGCATTATCACCCGCACCGCCTGTGACGAGTACCTGATCACTAAGGCCCCACTGACGGGCTAATTCTGGGCGAACGACACCACCGGCCTGAGTGCTTTCAACCAATCGAGGCATTTGTTCCGCTTGCATGTGGCCAGCTTCAAGTAGCGTGGGGCTCCAGCATCGTTGAAGCACATCCAACCAGCCGCTACCGGCACTGTCCGAGTAGTCGGCAAAGGGTTCGCCGGTCAAATAGGTATTTAGATAAGCGGCAGGCAACACCACTTTTCGAGTTTTTTGAAAATTTTCGGGCTCGTGCGTTTCGATCCAGCGTAGCTTGGGCGCGGTGAAGCCGGGAAACATGGTGTTGGCGAGTGCGTTTTGGACGTCAGGGTCCGAATCCAGTTCTGCAGCCTCTTTATGGGCTCGGGTATCGTTCCATAAGATACAAGGACGGATAACCTGATGGGCCTCATCTAGCAGGGTCGCGCCGTGCATGTGTCCGGCAACGCTGATGGATTTCAACGATCCAAATTCTGGTGCATTACGTTGTAACTCGGCCATCGCTGAATCGAGAGCCAAGGTCCAGAGCATTGGATCCTGTTCTGACCAGCCAGGGTGTGGCGACTGAGTCTGGTAACTGCGCTCTACACTGGCAATGGCCGTCCCATCCTCGCGCACCAGCAGGGCGCGAAGCCCCGAGGTTCCTAGATCCAAACCCAGGTAACTCATGATTCAAAACACCATTCGACGATTTGAGAGTTTTCTAATACCGTTTTCGCATTGGGAATATCGTTGGCCATGGCGCGCTGGGTCGCCTCAAGTTGCGTGTGCCCGTGTTCTAGCCAGCGCTGTATGAGTCGAGATTTTAGTGTTTCAAAGTTAGCGGTCAGTGCAACGCGTTGATCGAATAACTCAAAAAGCTGATTCCAGGGTTCTTCGTCCAGGAAAAGATAATTGCCTTCAACGATGACGAACTGGGTGTCCTGGGGTATCAGGGCACCGGCATTGATAGATCGATCCAGACGTCGGTCAAAGATCGGCACGAACAGATCGGCTTTGGCTTGCTTGGCCCGTTTCACCAACGCAATAAAACCCAACACGTCAAAAGTCGCAGGGCTGCCTTTACGGGGCAGAAGCCCCCGAGCTTCCAATATCGAATTGTCTAAGTGGAAACCATCCATGGGCAGAACACAGGCGCTGTAGCCCCGACTGACGAGGCTTTCGACCAAATGCTCTGCTAGCCAAGATTTTCCTGCAGCGGGCGGGCCGGCGAGGCCCACTACGGTGCGCTGATCGGGTATATTGGCGCGAAGCAGTTGGTCGGTTAGCGCCTCAACAGAACTGACGTGTTTAGCCATCTAGGTACTGTTCTAGCGCGGCCTCGACACCTGAGGTTTCGATCCTGGTCATCCAGGCTTCGAAGGCTGACACGAAGGATTCGGCTTGACGTAAGTCACCGTAAATTTGGGTTTGTTCAAGCCAAGCCGAAGGCCGAGTCTTCGCCCGCGATGCCACTTCGTTCAATGTCGACCAATTTGGGTCATTGGGTTCGATTAAACTGCCGTCTTCGCGACGTCCTGTGCACATTCGTGCCCATAAGGCTTCCACCAAGGCTAAACCCTCAATGGACTCATCTTTGGCCAATCCCTCACGGAGGGTTGGCAGAATAAAACCCGGATGGCGAGACGAGCCGTCGAAGGCTACTCGGCGCGTGGTGTCGACAATTTTAGGGTTGGCAAATCGGTTACTGATCAGATCAACATAGGCATTCGCCGTCATACCCGGCACGGCATGAACATGCGGGACAATCTCCGTGCGAGCGACTTTCTCAAACAACTTGCCAATCAGCGGATGCTCCATGCAGCCAGAAATGGTTTCCACGGACAGTAATTCGCCGACCACTGCAATCACCTGATGGCCGCCATTCAGAATTCGAATTTTCATCGATTCATAGCTATGCACGTCTTGGGTAAAGGTAGCGCCGACATTTTCCCAAGCGGGGCGGCCTTGGCAGAAATCGTCCTCGATCACCCATTGGCGGAAATTTTCATGGGTCACAGGTGCCGCATCGGATATCCCCATGGATTCGGCCAGCGCGAGTTCGCGCTCAGTGGTTGCAGGCACAATGCAATCGACCATCGAATTAGGGAACGAGCAGCGACTTTGTATCCATTCGGCCAGCTCCGGATCTTGGGCCCTGGCCAGTCCTAAGATGGTCTGTTTCAGGATGTCGCCATTGCCCTGCAAGTTATCGCAGGACATGCAGGTAAAGCCGTCCACGCCGTCGGTTTTTCGTTTGCGCAAGGCCTGAATCATGGATCCAAATGCAGTGACGGGCGTCTCAGGATTGGTTATATCGTGCTGAATTTCAGGATGCTCAGCATCGAAACGGCCGGTTGCGCTGTCGATGAAATACCCACCCTCGGTCACGGTCAGAGACACAATGCGAATATCGCTTTGCGCCATCCGTTCGATTAACGCCGCGTTGTCGGTCTGAACCGGCACAAAGTCGATCATCGATCCGATGACTTCGGCTTGGCTGGACGCCGGATCGAGTTCAATCAAGGTGGTTAAATAATCTTGATCTTTCAGGCGCTGACGCATGGCCTCATCGCCGGGCCGAACACCGGCGCCCACGATGGCCCAATCCAGGGCCTCACCCTGTTGCATCAGACGATGTAAGTACCAGGCTTGATGGCCACGGTGAAAGTTACCGACACCGATATGCAAAATGCCGGCGGTTAATTCAGCACGATTATAGCCTGGTCGCAGAATTGGATCGGGTAGTGCATCAAAGGCATTGGGTTTAAATAGATTCATTAGCTCATCCAGTTTCCGCCGTCGACGTTGTAGGTCTGAGCGACGACATAGTCTGCGTCAGCGCTAGCAAGGAATACCGCCATGCCAGTCAGATCCTCGGCAAGGCCCATACGTCCGTAGGGCACCTGCGCGGCGACTTCTTGTTTTTTTTGTCCTAGAGGTTTGTTTTCTAAGCGTGCAAAGTAGGCATCTACACCATCCCAATGAACGCCATCTACGACGCCCGGGGAAATAGCGTTTACATTGATTCCATGTCGGATTAGATCCAGTCCCATGGACTGAGTTAGGCTGATCACTGCAGCTTTGGTTGCACAGTAGATCGGAACGAGCGCTTCACCACGCCGTCCAGCCTGGCTGGCCATGTTGATGATTTTTCCGCCTCGTCCGCGCTCAATCATATGTTGTGCGACGGCTTGAGCGGTAAAGAGGGTCCCACGGACATTGATGTCAAATGTCCGATCGAAATCCGATTCGTTTACGTCGACCAATGGGGCGGCGGTAAATACCGCGGCATTGTTGATCAAGATGTCAATGTGTCCTAGCTGTTCGACCGCGGCGGCTACACCGGCCCTAATACTCAACGTATCGGATACATCCATTGCCACGGCCGAGGCACCGATGCTTTGGGCAGTTTGTTGTGCGGCTTCAATGTTGATGTCAGCAATAACGACTTGCGCACCCTCATCAACGTAACGACGGGCAAAGGCCAACCCGATACCCTGTGCGGCACCGGTAATTAAAGCGGTCTTGCCCGTCAGTCGATTCACAGGCGCAGGCCTTGTTCATCAAAACGATGGATCAAGTCAGCCTTAGGCGTAAGAAATACCGTGTCGCCACGGTCGAAGCCCACTTCTCCATCGACCCGAACGGTCAAGGTCGTGTTGAGAGCTTCGCAATTGACGTGAAAGAAGGTGTCCGAGCCTAAGTGTTCAGACACATTGATGGTGCCTTGAATACTGCCTTCTGTGGCTGACACGTCGATGTGCTCGGGCCGGATGCCAATACTGTGTGCTTCATGTTCGGCCGCCATAGCGCCTTCAACAAAGTTCATTTTGGGTGAGCCAATAAACCCTGCAACGAAGCGGTTGCGAGGTGTGTTGTAAAGCTCTAAAGGAGAGCCCACCTGTTCAATGACGCCGGCTCGCAGTACCACGATTTTGGTGGCCATGGTCATGGCCTCGACCTGATCGTGAGTCACGTAGATCATGGTGGTGCTTAAGCGCTTGTGAAGCTCGCTGATCTCCAGACGCATGCCGACTCGAAGCGCGGCATCTAGGTTAGACAGCGGCTCATCAAACAAAAAGGCACTGGGCTCACGAACGATAGCGCGCCCAATCGCAACACGCTGGCGCTGGCCGCCAGACAACTGCCCTGGGCGACGTTCCAGATAATCCGTCAGGTTCAAAATGTCCGCCGCAGATTCAACTCGGCGATCAATCTCGGCTTTGTCCATCTTCGCCATTTTCAAAGGGAAGGCGATGTTTTTGCGGACCGACATGTGCGGATACAGAGCATAGGACTGGAACACCATGGCCAACTCGCGCTGTGCAGGCTTGAGCTGTGTCGCTTCGCGACCGGCAATTTCAATGCTTCCGCTAGAAACATCCTCCAGTCCGGCGATCAGTCGAAGCAGCGTGGATTTACCACAGCCAGACGGACCGACGAAGACCGTGAATTCGCCATCTTCAATGGTCAAATCCAATGGCGGTATCACTTGTGTGTCGCCGAAAGATTTGGTGACTTGGTTCAGTACAATTTTTCCCATGGGTGTCGTCTCTTTTATTTCACAGCGCCGAAGGTCAAACCTCGGACGAGTTGTTTTTGGCTGAACCAGCCAAGGATCAAAATAGGTGCGATCGCCATCGTTGAGGCTGCGCTCAACTTGGCATAGAACAGTCCTTCAGGACTTGAATAGCTCGCGATGAATGCCGTCAGCGGCGCGGCGTTGGCTGCAGTCAAGTTGAGGGTCCAGAACGCTTCGTTCCAGGCCAAAATCAAACTTAGCAGCATCGTCGAGGCAATGCCGGGCACGGCCATCGGCGTAAGGACATATAGGATCTCGTTTTTTAATGAGGCACCGTCCATCCGAGCCGCTTCCAAAATCTCGCCGGGGATTTCTTTGAAGTAGGTGTATAGCATCCAAACGATAATCGGCAGATTGATCAGCATGAGGACGATGGTGAGCCCGAGGTGGCTATCCAATAGCTTCAGTTCAATGAAGATCAAGTAGATCGGATAGAGTACGCCCACGGCAGGCAACATTTTCGTGGACAGCATCCATAGCAAAATGTCTTTCGTCCGGCGAGAGGGAACGAAGGCCATCGACCAGGCCGCGGGGAGGGCAATCAATACGCCCAGAACCGTTGAACCACCGGCGATGATGATCGAGTTCATCAAATATTTACCGTAATCAGACCGCTCCTGGACGATGGCATAGTTCTCGAGCGTCCAGTCGAAGAACAAGAATAACGGTGGATCCGCAATCGCCTGGCCTTCGCTCTTAAAGCTGGTGAGGATAGTCCACAGGATAGGGAAGAAGATCAGCAAGCCGATTGCCCAAGCCAGTCCTGTGTTGATTAATTTTCGTTGTGTTGTAACTGCGCGTGCCATGTTGTGACCTATTTATCCAGATTCTTGCCGACGATCCGCATTAAGAAGATCGCTACGATATTGGCCAAAATGATGGCGTAAACGCCGCCAGCGGAACCCAAGCCTACGTTTTGGCTCTCTAATACACGCTGGAAAATCAAGTAGGTCAGTGTCTTTGAGCCGAATGCACCGCCGGTGGTGACAAAGATTTCGGCGAAGATCGACAACAAAAAGATCGTCTGAATCAGCAGCACCACGGTGATTGCTCGGCTTAGGTGCGGCAATACGATGTACCAAAAGCGCTTTAACGTGGTAGCACCGTCCATTTCAGAGGCTTCGAGCTGCTCGCTGTCCAGCGACTGAATGGCCGTCAGTAGAATCAAGGTGGCAAAGGGGAGCCACTGCCAGCTCACAATCATAATGATCGACTGGATAGAGGCCTGCGACATCCAAGCCACGGGCTCGGCGCCAAAGAATTCCCAGAGGTACGCGAATAAACCGTAGTTCGCGTCCATAAACATGTTTTTCCAAATCAAGGCAGACACGGTTGGCATCACAAAGAAGGGCGCAATGACTAAGATTCGGACGACACCCTGGCCGAACATCGGCTGATCTAATAACAGAGCGAGCAAAACACCCAGTGCAATCGTAATGACTAGAACCGCACCTACAATTAGCAAAGTCGTTTGAACGCTGGGCCAAAACGCGCTGCTGGATACAAAACGGACGTAGTTATCAAAACCTACCCAGCCTAGATCGCCCCCGCGTAGCGGTAAGTATTTCTTGAAAGAGAAATACAGCGTCATGATCAGAGGGACCAGCATCCATCCCAGGAGGAGCACCACAGCTGGTGCCATCATGGCGCGCGCAGCAGTTCTCGAGTGTTGAGTTGCCATTAAGCAAACCTCGTAAGGAAATTTAGAAGGAAATCAAAAGTACCCCGAGGGGGAGGAAAACCCAAACAGGGTCCCCTCGGGGTGTTGGTTACTAGCGGTAGCCCGCAGCTTCCATTGCATCGTTAGTCAGCGCTTGGGCCTTGGCCAGCGCTTCTTCAATGCTTTGCTGACCAGCGTAAGCTGCAGAGAATTCCTGGCTTACCTCAGTTGCGATACCTGCGAACTCAGGGATCGCAGCGAACTGAATACCCACGTAGGGGCTGGGGTCAACGGTTGAGTTGTTCGGATCAGCAGACAGGATTGAATCCAAAGTCATCTGCGCGAAAGGAACAGCAGTGTAGTTGGGGTTTTCATACAGTGAAGTACGTGCTCCCGGAGGAACGTTAGCCCAACCTTCGTTAGCTGCGACTAGCTCGATGTACTCTTTAGAAGTAGCCCACTCGATGAACTGCTTAGCTGCGGCTTCTTTCTGAGTACCAGCAGGAATAGCCAGTGCCCAAGCCCACAGCCAGTTTGAACGAACGCCCATGCCATTGTCAGGTGCTAGCGCGAAGCCAACCTTGTCTGCAACGGTAGAGTCCTTGGGGTTGGTTACAAATGAAGCCGCAACGGTTGCGTCAATCCACATACCGCACTTGCCCTGTTGGAACAGCGATAGGTTTTCGTTGAAGCCGTTAGTCGCATAGCCAGCAGGACCGGCGTCGGTCATCATGTTGTAGTAGAAGTTTAGAGTGTCTGACCATTCGCGCGAGTCGAACTGTGCATTCCACTCTTCATCGAACCAGCGAGCACCAAACGAGTTAGACATCGCGGTGATGAACGCGCCGCCTTCACCCCAACCCGCTTTACCGCGTAAGCAAATGCCGTTGA
>JASFWN010000026.1:0-8018 GCA_050049295.1 Pseudomonadales bacterium | reverse complement strand
CAATCGACGTCGTGAAGAGTCCGGCGCCTAATAGAATCAAACACCAACCCGTGACGGCGTCAAAAGGACGTTCACCTAATAGCTTGCTCTGAAAGTCTTTTGGTGGCTGGCTAATACTAGAGCCCTGTAGGGTTTCACCGGATTCAAGGACATTGCCTAATAAATACTGTTTTAACTGTTCTGGACCAACCAAAGCGCACCTCGTTTTTACTCTGCCCAAAGGTATCACATCGATGAAGGGGGCGAATAAACCGGAATGGGTTCGCATTACTTCTGTGCTGGATTTGTACAGTGGAAGCTACTTACAAATGAATAGGTGCTGCAGTGGGGTTCCGGGTCGAAAAGCCAACCATTCTTCTTATTGATGACAGTCAAGATGACCTTGAATCCAGCGCGCGATATCTGCGTCGTGGTCTAGATGCAGATATCATTCTGGAGTCGAATCCTCTTGATGCATTGAAGCGAGTTCGGGAGCTCCCTATCGATCTTTGTTTGGTCGATTTGATGATGCCGGAATTGAATGGCATCAACTTTGCCAAAAGAATTCGGCGATCGGGACGAGGTCGCTTGCCACCTATTTTGTTTGTAAGTGGATGCTCGGATGACCGACTCCTCGCCCAGGCGGTCCGCAGCGGCGGTAGCTTGATTCATAAGCCAGTGTATCCTCGTGTGCTGGCGGCGCATGCGGAGGGGATCATTCTGGGGGCCCAAGGTGAACTGGATGCCCGCACTGCAGTGTCATCGAGAGGTTTTCTAGGCCCGATTGATAGAGATTTGTTCCTGGCTTACACCTCGTCCGAAATGCCCAGATCAATGCATGCTGACTGCCCCGTCACTTTGATGACCGTCCAATTGGATTTGGCGGCCGCGGATAACCTGTCTCAAGAGGCACTGTTGCTTGAGGCTGAGCAGCTCGTGTTTAACCAGTGCCGCAAGCATCAAGATGTTGTTTGTTGCGACACTGATAGGTTCATCATTTATCTCGAGAACGTTGGCAGTTCAGAGGCGCGAACCATAGCGGAGCGGCTGTTGTATTCGATTCCAGGTCAACTTCTGAGTTGTTGGCCTACCGCCACGACGTTGTCGATAGGGGTTAGCACGCTGGAGCACGGCGTTGCCCACTCAAGTTTTATCCCACAGGTAATGCCCACATTAATAGCGCAATCGCTGGCTATGCTTGAGGAGTCTCAGTTTTATGGAGGGGGTCAGGTAACCAGGATGGTCTGTGACAAATTTGCGTCATCTCCCGAGGAGATCGGAGCCTAGGACAATTGTGCCTGCGCACTACGTTTTCGTACTAACACTCCAGCGGCACCGATCACGAGCGTACCGCCTACAATCGTTTGCAGGCTCCAATCCTCACCCAGCAGGGCAACAGAGACCCCAATGGCGACAATGGGTTCTATCAGGCAATAAGTCGCGCTGTCGCTGGCGCCAGTAATTGGGGATCCTCGCATGATCAAAGCGATGGGGACGGTGCCAGCTAGCATGGCCAGCGTCAGCGACCATTGCCAGGCATAACCGCTGTCAGGCATTTGCAGTCCAGTAAATAACGCATAGACGGCCACGGTAACCGTTGCGGTGAGCGTTAAGACGAATAACGAAACCCACTCGTTAAGTGGGCTTGCGTAGTAGGTCTTGTAGGTCAGAAGGAACGCGTAGCAAGAAGCGGAAAGAAGTGCCCAGCCTATGCCTGAGATCGAGGCGCTCTCGGTATTGAAGTCAATGGCTAATAGTAACCCGGAGCTGGCGACTGCAATGGCCAGCCACTGAATGAGGTGCATGGGAAGACGGATGATCAAGGCGCTGTACAACGCGATGATGACGGGGAAGCTGTAAAACAGGATGACCGCCAGGCTAAATCCAATTTGATAGCCCGCTTCGTAATACCCAATGCCAGTAAATCCAAAAGCGATGCCCATGCAGGCATGATTCAGGCAGGGCTTTAGCGGCAGGGAAATACGACTCATCCAGACCCAAAGGCCGATTAATGCAGCCGGAACTGCAAATCGAATGAGCATCATGCCATTCACATCAATGGACGTGATGGCGAGTTTCGCACCGTAAATGGGTTGCAAGCCAAACAGGATGGCTGCGGTTAACACCATTAATGCGCCGAGGGTATAACTCATTATTCTTCTGGTTACGATAGGTAAAGGCGGACAGTACCTGAGGGCGCGAAAGAATATCATCCTGGCCACGAGGAAGTGTCGCTGATCGTAAAGATTGAAGTAGAAAGAGAAATGGTGGCTATGGCGGGACTTGAACCTGCGACCCCAGCATTATGAGTGCTGTGCTCTAACCAGCTGAGCTACATAGCCATCGTGGGCGCGAATAATAGGGCTGCGTCAGGGCGCTGTCAACGCCCAGATCTTTAAATTAGAGGGAACGAAATGATTTGGGATATTTGGGTTCGTTTGGGTCACTGGTGCATCGTGGCTTTAGTCGCCTTTCAGCTGTATTCGGGTGAGAATTTGGACCTTAGAGAGCAGCATGCCTGGGCTGGTATCGCGATCTTAAGCTGGGTGGTCTTCCGCATAGGGTGGGGAATGATCGGCCCAAGGCGCGCCCGTTTTAGCGACTTTGTCGCCAGCCCTCGCGCTGTCATACAAAGCCTGAAGCGGCTGATTGCAAAACAGCACGACCCAGCCATTGGGCACAGTGCCGCGGGCGGGGCAGGCATCTTGTTATTGATCGGTTTGTTGGGGCTGATGGGCTTAACCGGTTTGGTATCAACCGATGATGTGTTCTACGACGGGCCACTCAATCATTGGGTCAGTGGTGCCGTGGCGGGTATCGCCACCGATATTCATGGTCTCGCTAAACCCGCGCTGTTACTGATGGTGTTGGCGCATGTCTTGGCGGTGCTATGGCATCAATTTGCATTGAAGGAGCGTCTGATTCAGGCCATGGTTCATGGCCGTGGCAGCGCGGTGGATCCCAGCATTACCCCCGCCATGACTCGACGAGGGGCTTACCTAATGCTGGCCTCAGTGGTGCTAATACTGGGCAGCTTGTTGTGGTGGGGGCAGTTTTAGACGTTGAAGCGGAAATGCACGACGTCGCCGTCCTGAAGGATGTAGTCCTTACCTTCGAGGCGCCATTTTCCGGCTTCTTTTGCAGCGGCCTCGCCACCTAGTGTGACGAAGTCTTCATAGCTGACTACCTCGGCTCGGATGAAGCCTTTTTGGAAATCGGTGTGAATGACACCGGCACCCTCGGGTGCCGTGGCGCCTTTTTTGACCGTCCAGGCCCGAACTTCCTTAACGCCAGCAGTGAAATAGGTATGCAGGCCTAGTAGCTCGTAGCCGGCACGAATTACGCGGTCAAGCCCGGGTTCTTCCATGCCAAGGTCGGCGAGAAATTCATCCCGCTCGTCGTCATCCAATTCGCTAATTTCTGCTTCCAGCTTGTTGCAGATCGCAACGATCTGCGCGTTCTCCTGGGCGGCTAATTCGGTGACGGCGTTCAGATGAGGATTGTCCTCAAAGCCCTCTTCATTGACATTGGCGATATACAAGGTGGGTTTGCTGGTCAACAACTGCATTTGCTTGACAAGCTTTTGTTCCTGATCGTCAAACTCCAGTGAGCGAACGGGCTGAGCTTCGTTGAGGATCGGCAGCATTCGATCGCACAGGGCGACCAAGGCCTTCGCGTCTTTGTCGCCACTTTTCGCTGCGCGGGTCTGACGTTGATGAATGCGTTCAACCGTATCCAAATCGGCGAGTGCTAACTCGGTATTGATCACTTCAATGTCGGCCAAGGGGTCTACATGGTTGGCCACGTGGATCACGTTGTCATCTTCGAAGCAGCGCACCACGTGAGCAATGGCGTCAGTCTCGCGAATGTTGGCAAGGAATTGGTTGCCCAGTCCTTCGCCCTTGCTCGCACCGGCTACCAGTCCGGCAATATCGACAAACTCCATGGTGGTCGCGATTACCTTTTCAGGCTGCACCAATTCAGCCAGCTTATCCTGTCGGGGATCGGGTACTGGCACGACCCCGGCGTTGGGTTCAATGGTACAAAACGGAAAGTTTTCAGCGTCAATACCTGCTTTGGTCAGCGCATTAAATAGAGTCGATTTTCCAACGTTGGGTAAGCCAACGATTCCGCATTTAAATCCCATGCTGTTTCCTATGGCTTATGGCCATTGATCTGGTTGGTGGCCAATGAGAATTGGCCGTTTAATATAAGGGGAAGTGCCTCGACCGCGACATCAATAGCACGGTCAATAGCCGCGCGGTCATCTGCCCCAGGCGCTTTGAGTACGTAGTCGGCCACCTGTTTGGCATTGCCGGGGTGCCCAATACCGATTCTCAAGCGGTGGTAGTTTGGATTGCCAAAATGGCGGTGGATGTCGCGTAAGCCGTTGTGTCCGCCATGTCCGCCACCGGTTTTAAGTTTCATTTGGCCCGGTGGCAAGTCGAGCTCGTCATGAATCACGAGCACATCCTGTGGAGGGAGCTTATAAAACTTGGTGGCCGCGGCGACGGATTGGCCGGAGCGATTCATAAAGGTTTCTGGCATCAACAGCAATTGTTGAGCGCCTTCGATCGGGCCTTTGGCAAACTGGCCGAAGAATTTGGCTTCTTTGCGAAAGGTCAGAGCATACTTTTGCGCAACGCGCTCTAAAAACCAAAACCCGGCATTGTGCCGGGTTTTGTCGTAGCGGGAGCCGGGGTTTCCGAGTCCTGCTAAAAGAAAGGTGGAAGCCACCGGCGGAATTACTCCTCGCCGCCTTCTTCTTCACCTTCTTCGCTAGCGGCTTGGGGGCCGCCGGGCTTCTTAACGCCGGCGATCGGAAGATCGTGACCTTCACCCAGTGCTAGCTGAGTTGAGGTGACGCCCTTGGGCAAAGTCAGGTCAGAAATGTGCAGAACTGTGCCAGCTTCGACTTCGGTCATGTCGACTTCGATAAACTCGGGCAAGTCCTTGGGCAAACAGCGAACTTCAACTTCACTGGCTTCGTGCATGATTTTGCCTGACTGCATCTTCACGCCAACACACTTGTCTTCGTTGACGAAGTGTAGAGGTACGTTTACGACGATTTCAGTCTTGCCATCGACGCGCATGAAGTCGGCGTGCAGGATGATCGGCTTGGCCGGATGACGCTGCAGGTCTTTCAGAATGACTTGCTGCTTTTTACCGTCGATATCCAAATCGATAACTGAGGAGTAAAAGGCTTCGTCTTCCAGTGCTTTAATCAGAACGTTCTGAGCAATAGAAATTTGTACGGGCTCAGCGTTACCACCGTAAACGATGCCAGGAACTAGATTTTCCAGGCGGCGCAGGCGGCGGCTCGAACCTTTCCCTGTAACCGTACGCGAGACGGCTGCCAGTGCTGTTGTACTCATGATGAGTCTCCTAACTAAAAGTTAAAAAGGGGCCTCGACCAGCCCCTTACTGTTGTCTTCAGCGAAACATTGCGCTGATAGATTCTTCATTGCTAACGCGGCGCATGGCCTCGCCAATCAATTCTGAAACACTGATAACGCGGACTTGCGAACAGTCCGCCATTTCAGGTTGGAGCGGGATAGTATCAGTGACGACCAATTCGTCAAGTTCACTGCCGCTGATGTTCTGTAACGCTTTGCCACTGAGCACAGGGTGGGTGCAGTACGCCACAACCTTTTTAGCGCCTTTTTCTTTGAGTGCTTTGGCGGCGTTGCACAGGGTGCCCGCGGTATCAACAATGTCGTCAACGATGATGCAGGTGCGGCCGGCGACATCACCGATGATGTTCATCACTTCAGCTTGGTTCGCTTTGGGGCGGCGCTTATCGATGATCGCCAGGTCGGCATCGTCTAATTGTTTAGCGATCGCACGGGCGCGTACCACGCCGCCGATATCGGGCGACACTACAATCAAATCTTCGTAACGGCTGCTAACAATGTCGTCGAGCAGCACGGGAGTGGCGTAAATGTTGTCCACAGCCACATCGAAAAAGCCTTGAATCTGGTCGGCGTGCAGATCGACGGTCAGTACTCGGTCTACACCCACGCTGACCATCATGTCGGCGACCACCTTGGCGGTAATCGGCACACGCGCGCTGCGGGGGCGGCGATCCTGGCGTGCGTAACCAAAATAGGGAACGACCGCAGTAATACGACTGGCACTGGCACGGCGCAGTGCGTCGGTCAGCACAACCAGTTCCATTAGGTTGTCGTTGGTTGGGCGGCAAGTTGGTTGAATGACGAAGACGTCTTTGCCTCGTACGTTCTCGGCTATATCAACGGCAATTTCGCCGTCGCTAAATTTTCCAACCTCAGCTTGGCCTAGGGGGATGCCCAGGTACTCGGCAATGTCGCCAGCCAATTTGGGGTTCGCGTTGCCAGAGAACAACATCATCTGAGCCATGTCCGTCTCCTTTGGACCAAGTCATTTGAGGGCGCGAATTTTACGCGTTTTTTTTACAAAAAGCATCCTGAAAAAAATGCGACCCGATCCCCCTGTTGGAGGGGGTTTTGATGGTAACTTAGACGCAATTGTGTAAAAGGAACGGTGATGCAAACCCTAGGTAAAATCGCACTGGTCGTGGCCGACTATGACGAAGCACTGGATTATTTTGTTGGTACGTTAGGTTTTGACCAGCTCGAAGACACGGACATGGGCGGCGGTAAGCGCTGGGTGGTGGTCGCACCCAGTGGTGGCGGCTGCGCCCTGCTGTTGGCCAAGGCGAAAAACGACGAACAGCGTGCGGCCATCGGGAAGCAAACCGGAGGTCGAGTGTTTTTGTTTTTAGAAACCCAAGATTTTGACCATGACTACGAACGCTATGACGAGTTAGGTGTGGACTTCATCGAAGAGCCGCGCCGAGAGTCTTACGGAAAGGTGGTGGTGTTTCGCGATCTGTACGGCAACTTATGGGATTTGGTGGGTCGAAACCAATAGCCGAGAAATGCAAAAGGACCCGAAAGGGTCCTTTTTTATATGGCTGGGGTGGAAGGATTCGAACCTTCGAATGGCGATACCAAAAACCGCTGCCTTAACCACTTGGCCACACCCCAGTTGGTGTTTGATAGTTTATGTCAGCTTTTGATCGCTGACGAGCGGTTTCGAGTGAAACTGTTAACAAGCGTCATGCCCGCCGGAAGTTTTCTCTCGAATGGAGTCGGGTTGTCTATCACAAACACCGTTCCACCGCTTCCCGAAAGTTTTGGCTTCATCCCGTCTAACAAACGAAATAACTCATTAACTTTTGGGAACTGCTGTCGACAAACCGGTTCGCAGTCGTTGTGACCCTGTCCATCTAGAGCGGCGCGAATACTAATCGGGGCGCTGTCGCGAGTCAACACCTGATCGTTAAAGATCTTCGCCGTTGGAACGCTCACGCCGGGTAGAAATAATTGTATCGGCTTTTCTCCCCAATCAATGGGCTCAAGCTGCTCTCCAATTCCGGTGCCGATGGCACTTGTGCCGTACAGAAATATCGGCACGTCTGCGCCCAAGGCTGTGCCGATTTGCATCAGTGTTTGGTCGGAAATGTTTAGGCTCCATCGCTCGCGCAATAGCAGCAGCGTGCTGGCAGCGTTGCTGCTGCCCCCGCCAATGCCTGCACCGGCGGGTAGATTTTTTTCAATCTCCAAATGACCGTGCGGCTCGATGCCCGCGCTACGGGCCAATTGATGCGCGGCTTTCCAAATGAGGTTGTCTTCACAGGCAACGTCATCCATGCCCGTCAGGCAAAATTCGTCGCAGTCTCGATAATGTAGCCAATCCCCCCACTCGATGAATTGGAAGCCGGTCTGCAGGTCGTGATAACCGTCGTCGCGTCTGCCTAATACGTGCAAGAAATGATTGATCTTGCCGGGGCAGTGAATTTTGACGTCAAACGAAGACCGTTCTGAGGCTAGGAGTTGGGGCTGTACTGCCATGTTTTTACCACGATGCGTACCCGGGTCGAGCCCTGGGTGAGTTCAATAATGCGAGGGCGATCGAACTCGTCGTATCGCAAGTACTCCAATTGCCAGGTGCCGAGCTGTTCTGCTGTAGGTGCCGTGCCGGTCAACCATTGATTG
>JASFWN010000025.1:0-8089 GCA_050049295.1 Pseudomonadales bacterium | reverse complement strand
AGGTTTTAGATCCACCCATCGATTCGCTCAAATGGGTCGACGAGGTGCTGGATGATCAATCCTTGATCCCACAACCGCACCTCAAGTTTTTACGCTGGGCCGGACAGTATTACGGCGTGGGTTTAGAAGTCATGCTGGCTGGAGCCCTACCCAAATGGGCCCGTGAAGGTCGCGCACCGATTACTGAAACGCTGGCGTGGCAGTGGAATCCCGAATTTGACCCCCCCCGCGGCAAGGTCAGGCAGGCGCTGTTCGAACGCAGCCAATCTCCAATCGCCACCAGCGCCCTAAAAGACCACTGGAGCATCGCCCGGGAACTCATCAAAAACGGCCAATTGATGCCTGCTGAATTGCCCCGTCAACCGGCGCAGCCCCCGCTGGCCTTGAATGAAGAACAACGGGTGGTGGTTGACTCGGTCAATCAAGAAGTCAGGCCTTGGTTATTGGAAGGTGTCACAGGATCGGGCAAAACCGAGGTCTATTTACATCTGGCCCAGGCCCAGCTGGCCAGTCATAAACAGGTACTAGTGCTGGTACCTGAAATCGGTCTGACGCCGCAGTTGGTTGGACGGTTCGAGGCCCGCTTCCCGGGCCAAGTTGTCCATATGCATTCGGCGCTGACTGACCGCAAACGTTGGCAAGGCTTTTGTCAGATCGCAAGCGCCCAGAAAGCCATCCTGATCGGCACGCGCAGCGCGCTGCTGACCCCTCTGCCTGAGTTAGGCCTCATCGTAGTCGACGAAGAACACGACACCAGCTACAAACAAGGTGAAAGCCCGCGCTACAACGCTCGCGACCTCGCGGTGGTACTGGGGCAGCATCGCAACGCACCGGTTGTCCTAGGCAGTGCCACCCCGTCTCTGGAATCCATTGCCAATCGAGACGCCGGACGATTTGGAGCGCTGACGCTTCGCAAGCGGGCTCGAGCCGCAAGCCCTACCGCTCATCACCTGATTGATATACGCGGGCTGGATCTGCATGAAGGATTATCCGACAAAGCCTTAGACGCGATTCGTCAAACCCTCGAGCGCGGCGAACAAGCCTTGGTGTTTTTGAATCGGCGCGGATTTGCGCCGGTTCTGACCTGCCATCAATGCGGTTATCACCCCGAATGTCCCAGCTGTGATGCCCGGCCGACTGTGCATCGCGAACCGCGTAGGCTTTGGTGTCACCACTGCGATCATCACAGCCCATGGCCTGCTGACTGCCCCAGCTGCGGTCATCGGATGGCGGTCTTGGGACAGGGTACCCAGCGGCTTGAGACGACCCTATCTCTGGCGATGAATCCTTTCCCGGTCACGCGCATTGATCGGGACAGCGCAGGTGCCGGCGGTGCCGGCAAGCTTCTTGCCTTAGCACAGGACGGCTTACCCCGGGTCTTAATCGGAACCCAGATGCTCGCCAAAGGGCACGACTTACCCAACTTAACCTGTGTGGTGGTCGTGGATTCAGACGCACAACTGTTTTCCGGGGATTTCCGCGCCATTGAACGGCTAGGGCAAACCTTGATTCAAGTCATGGGGAGGGCCGGGAGAGCCGACAAACCAGGCTCGGTTTGGGTTCAGACTCACCAACCCGATCATCCCGTTTGGCCACGACTGCTGACCGGAGATTATGCCGCGTTGGCGCAGGACGAATTGGCCCTTCGCAGGCGTGCCGGATTGCCGCCGCATGGCCACATGGCGCTATGGCGCGCCCGTTCCCCAAACGCAGGCGAGGCATTACAGCACCTGAGAGAGGTCGCCGGCGCCCTGCGTGAGGGTTTACCCGAGGGTATCCGGATTCTAGGACCGACACCGGCACCGATGGAGCGCCGCGCGGGCCAATACCATGCACAGCTGTTGTTGATGGGGCCTCGAGCCCACATTCGGACGCTGCTTAACCGGCCGATCCCGGCACCCTCGCGACGCGTTTGGCGAGGTTTGGACATCGATCCACAAGATCTGTTTTGACCCCAACGCAGTCTGACGGGATAATCGCGCCCAAATCTTGTGAGACCACCATGAAAGACACCGTAAAAGCCCTGCTCGAGCACGCTCTGGACAGCTTAAAAGCCCAGGACCTGTTGCCTAAAGACGTTCAACCCAAAATCGGTGTTGAACAAACCCGCGACCCCGCGCACGGCGACTGGGCGAGCAACCTGGCCATGATGCTAGCCAAGCCGGCTAGAAAACCGCCAAGGGATGTGGCTCAGGCATTGATTGATGCACTGCCCGAGCACCCAGCGATCACTGGGGTGGAAATCGCAGGACCCGGCTTTATCAATTTCCGTCTGGCTCAGGGTGTGGCCCTATTACCGGTCAAGGATGCACTCGACGCCGGCGACAGCTATGGCCAGGGTCAGCCCTGCAACGATTCGATTCAGGTCGAATTCGTCAGCGCCAACCCAACAGGCCCTTTGCATGTGGGGCATGGTCGCGGCGCTGCATACGGCGCTTCGCTCTCGAGCCTACTGGCTTTTGCTGGCCACGGTGTTCAGCGCGAGTACTACGTCAACGATGCTGGCCGCCAGATGCACATCCTCGCGGCCAGCGTATGGCTGCGTTACCAGATGCAACTGGGCCAAACCTTGCCATTCCCAACCAACGGCTATCAGGGAGATTACATTGCCGACATCGCCGCTGATCTGCGAGGCGAGGTGGGCGATCAATTCGCTGTTAGCGCCGATGAAATTTTGATCGACCTACCACCAGATGCGCCCGAGGGCGATAAAGAAGTCTATATCGATGCCGTCATTGCCCGGGGCAAGGCACTGCACGGAGAGGCAGGTTGGGATCGATTCCGCCGCGCCGCATTGGACGGAATTTTGGCGGGTATCCGTGAGGATCTGGCGGACTTCCGTGTCGAATTCGATCAATGGTTTAGCGAAAAATCACTGATGGACAATGGCGACGTGGCTGAGGCCCTGAATGACTTAATCGCCTCAGGACACACGTTCGAAGAAAAGGGTGCACTGTGGTTCCGTTCAACCGCCTTTGGCGATGACAAGGACCGAGTCCTCAAGCGCGATAACGGCGAGACCACCTACTTTGCATCCGATGTAGCCTACATCCGCAACAAACTAAAGCGCGGCTTTGATCGTGTGATCTACGTATTCGGTGCCGACCACCATGGCTACGTCGCGCGCATGAAAGCTGCGACCCAGGCGCTGGGCTTTGATCCCGAGCGGGTTGAATTCCAACTGGTTCAATTTGTGAGTCTGTATCGCAACGGCGAGAAGGCTCAGATGTCAACGCGATCGGGCGAGTTCATCACGCTTGAAGACCTGCGCCAGGAAGTCGGTAACGATGCCGCTCGCATCTTTTACGCCAGTCGCAAAGTCGACGTCCCAATGGACTTCGATTTGGACCTGGCGACCCGGCAATCCAAGGACAACCCGGTCTATTACGTTCAGTACGCCCATGCACGAGTGCATGCCCTATCGCGCAAGCTGACCGAAATGGGTGAAACCTTGGATCTAACTCGCGGCTTAAACGCACTGGATCAGCTGACTCAAGAAGACGAGAAAGAACTGGCAACTGCCATTGGTAAGTTCCCCGGTTTGATCGAGCGGGCCGCCAATGACCGGGCGCCTCACGTGCTTGTGCATTACCTGAATGACCTAGCCGCCAGTTTCCACGGGTATTACAACGCGACTCGCGTACTCGACGGCGAAGAGGATCTTAAGCAAGCACGTCTGGCCCTATGTCATGCCACCGGACAAGTCATCCGCAACGGTCTACGCATCTTAGGTGCCACGGCACCGGAGCAGATGTGAGCGACGACATGCCCAAGCTGGGGCCGCGCCTGATTGTTCTGGCGCTCACCAGCTTGTTCATTGGTGGTTTCTTAACCTGGCTGTACCTGCAGGACCCCAGCACTGAACTGCCCAAGCCCGCAATCGATCCAGCGCCGCCTGAAACCCAAGAACAACAAGCCAACGCCCCGCGCGGGCGCTTTCAGTTTTATGATTTGCTGGTCGAAACCGAAGTGCCCGTGGAAGTCGAGCCCGAACCTGATCGACCCAAAGACGGCCGCAGTGTGTTCTTGCAGGTCGCAAGCTTCAAAGACCCCAAGGACGCAGAATCCACTCGGGTTCAGCTGATTATGATGAACCTAACCAATCCCGTCATCGAAACCCGGGACGGCTGGCATCGTCTGATCGTGGGTCCGTACAACGACGACCGCAAACGCTTCGTGGCTCAAGACCTGTTAATCAAGCAGGGTTTTGAATACCTCGTACTGCGCCGATAGCCATTGAAATTCTGCGCCACGGGGCCACTATTTTAGGCCACACGCAAGGAGCAGATTATGGATCAAATGCGCGGCACCACCATCGTTTCCGTCAGGCGAGGCAATCAAGTTTGCTTGGGCGGCGATGGCCAAGTCACCCTGGGCAATACCGTGATGAAGGGCAATGCACGCAAAGTCCGCCGACTTCACAACGGGCAGGTCTTGGCAGGATTTGCAGGCGGTACCGCCGATGCCTTCACCCTGTTTGAACGTTTCGAAGAAAAGCTGTCCAAGCACTCCGGCCAATTGACCCGAGCCGCCGTTGAACTGGCCAAGGACTGGCGTACTGACCGCGCTTTGCGCCGCCTTGAAGCCTTGTTGGCAGTGGCCGACCCCACCGCCAGCCTAATCATTACCGGAAACGGGGATGTGATGGAGCCTGAAGATGGCCTAATCGCCATCGGTTCCGGTGGCCCCTTTGCTCAGTCCGCGGCCATGGCGCTGATGGCCGAGACCGACATGGATGCCGAAAGCATCGTAAAACGCTCCTTAAGCATTGCCGGCGACATCTGCATTTACACCAACCATAACCACATTATTGAAACCATGGAGATTCCCTCGTGAGCATGACGCCTGCGCAAATCGTACAGGAATTGGACAAACACATCGTCGGGCAGTCGAGTGCGAAACGCGCCGTCGCGATTGCACTGCGCAACCGCTGGCGCCGCATGCAACTGCCGGCCGATATGGCACAGGAAATCACGCCCAAAAACATCCTGTTGATTGGCCCAACGGGCGTGGGTAAAACCGAGATCGCTCGACGTCTGGCCCGCCTAGCCAATGCGCCCTTTATCAAAGTTGAGGCGACCAAGTTCACCGAGGTGGGCTACGTCGGACGCGAAGTCGACAGCATCATCAAAGATTTAGTCGAAACCAGCCTCAAAGAAAGCCGCAGCCAAGCCATGCAAGAGGTAGGTCACCAAGCCAAAGATGCCGCTGAAGAACGCGTGCTGGACGCCCTAGTTCCGCCTGCGCGAGGTGAGCAGACGGACGAAAATAACCAAACTCGACAGCTATTTCGCAAGAAACTCCGCGAAGGCGACCTGGACGACAAAGAAATCACAATAGCGCTGTCCCAGACCGCGCCACAGGTCGACATCATGACACCCCCGGGCATGGAAGAGATGGCCGATCAACTGTCGGGCATGTTCAAAAATCTGGGCGCAGGTCAGAAAAAAGATCGACGCATGACCGTGCGCGAGGCCCTCGAAGCCTTAGAGCGCGAGGAAGCGGGCCGGTTGGTTAATGATGAATCCATCAAAACCCGCGCGATTGAGCGGGTTGAACAGTCGGGCATCGTGTTCATCGATGAAATCGACAAAGTCGTCCGCCAAGGCGCCAACGGCGGTGCTGATGTGTCCCGAGAAGGGGTTCAGCGGGATTTGCTGCCGTTGATTGAGGGCAGCACGGTCAACACTAAATACGGCCCGATCAAGACCGACCACATTTTGTTTATCGCCTCAGGCGCTTTCCATCTGTCTAAACCTTCGGATTTGATCCCCGAATTACAGGGCCGTCTACCGATCCGGGTTGAGTTGGATGCGCTGGGACCAAACGAATTCGAACGCATTTTGACCGAACCCGATTTCAGCTTAGTCGACCAATACAGTGCGCTGCTGGGTGTGGAGAATTTAAAGCTGACCTTCTCGGACGAGGGCATCCGGCGCCTGGCTGAGCTGGCCTTTGAGGTCAACGAGCGAGTTGAAAACATCGGCGCCCGCCGATTGCATACCTTGCTTGAACGACTGCTTGAGGCGCTTAGCTTTGACGCCGATTCAAAAGCGGGCAGCGAGGTCACGCTGGATGCCGCGAGCGTGAATGCGGCGCTGGCTGAGCTGGCACAGGACCAAGACCTATCGCAGTACATCCTATGAACCTCACCGAAATCAAAATGCGCAGACAGAGTGCCGTATTGGCGGTCACTTGGGACGATGGTCTGTCTGCCGAGCTCAGCGCCGAATTGCTGCGCACCCACTCGCCCAGCGCTGAAGTTCAGGGCCATGGGGGTGGGCCACCCCTTTTGGTGACCGGCAAAAAAGACGTCGGCTTAGTTCGCATGGATCCCGTTGGGAATTACGGGATCAAAATCACCTTTGACGACGGCCACGATTCTGGAATTTTCACCTGGCGACAGTTGCGGGTCTTTGCCGAACAACGCGACACCCTATGGCAGGCTTACCTAGACCGTCTCGAGCGCGAAGGGGGCCAGCGCGAGGCCAGTGGCGTCAAGTTGTTTTCAGTCAAATCCGACGACTGACAGTGCTACACTGCGAGCACCAATAGGAGAACCCATGTCTCAAGACACTACGCATTTCGGCTTCAAACAGGTCCCGGTGCAGGAAAAAGCCAAACAAGTTGGCCAGGTATTCGATTCTGTCGCGAAAAACTACGATGTAATGAACGACCTGATGAGCATGGGTGTCCATCGGATCTGGAAGCGAGTAGCCATCGAGTATCTGGCGCCACGAACCGGACAGAAAATCTTAGACTTGGCCGGTGGAACCGGCGACCTGTCGTTATTGATTCGCCCCCGCATTGGTGACACTGGGCAACTGATCATTGGCGATATTAACCATTCCATGCTGGCCGTTGGGCGCGATCGCTTGATCGATAAAGGCGTCACCGACGTTCCGGTGATGCGCATGGATGCCCAGCACCTGCCCTTTGCCGATGCCAGCCTGGATCGCGTAATCATTGGATTTGGGTTGCGCAACGTAACGGACAAAGACATGGCGTTGGCTGAGATGCGCCGGGTGCTAAAACCCGGTGGTCGGGCCTTGGTCCTGGAGTTCTCAAAACCCGTGTTTGAACCCCTTTCCAAAATCTATGACCTATATAGTTTCAAACTGTTACCCAAAATCGGCAAATGGGTCGCCAAGGACGAAGACAGCTACCAATACCTCGCCGAATCGATCCGCATGCACCCAGACCAAGACAGCTTGAAAGAAATGATGGAAAACGCCGGCTTCGATGATGCGCGCTACGTCAACATGACCGGCGGCATCGTGGCCATGCACATTGGCTTTGTTCGATGAATCCAGCGCTGGTTCTGGCGTTATCTGGCGCACAGCATGTCCTGCACCAGGTATTGGCACTGGACCCTAAGGCGTCAGAAGCCTTTGCCCCTCTAGATGGACGCTCAATCCGGGTCGAGCTGACCGCCCCCAAAATCGGACTGAGCATCGAGTTCGAGCAGGGTAAACCCTGGCTCAATTGGGCCCCTGGCGCACCCGATGTGACCCTGACCGGCGAGCTTTCGGCGCTCGTCGAGACCGCTCGTAGCTTGGCCAAGGGCAATGGCGCCATGGTCATGGAAGGTATCCAAGTACAAGGCAGCGTCGGGGTACTCAAGGGCCTGTCTGATGCCGCCGGCCAATTGTCGATAGACCTGGAAGACGAGTTATCCAAAAAACTCGGCGACCCGATTGCCGGTGCCATGCTGATGGGGGCGAAGGCCTTCTACCGGCAACTCAAAGCCCAGTCGGAATCGGTTAAATCCCAGACCGAAGAATATATTCGGCACGAACAAAGCTGGTTGGTGAGTCGAGACGTTTTTGACGACTTCAGCGATCGGGCGCGCCGATTGCGCCATCGCCTAGAGCGATTGGAGCGCAAAGTATGATCGGCATTACACGAGCGCTAAAGATTACCTATGTGATTTGGCGCTATTGGCTATTTACCTTCCTGCCTAAGCCCAAACAAGGCTGGCCGAAGCTATTATTTGCGCTGATTCCGCGCGGATCCCAGGCCAGTCGAGGCCGGCGCTTGCGCTTGTCACTGGAAGCACTGGGGCCGGTATTCGTTAAATTCGGTCAGG
>JASFWN010000039.1:0-7178 GCA_050049295.1 Pseudomonadales bacterium | reverse complement strand
ATCCTGGACCCGAGCAGCGAGAAGATGCTTGGGTCCTATCCCTCTACCTTTAATTCATATCCTCAAAGGGATTGTGGACCTGCAGATCGACCCCCTGTGTCCAGCCCGGAACCGAGAGTGAATCGGCCCCGATCTTGACCTCTTCCCCGTCAATGACGTTTTCGCCAAAGTGGTACTCGACTTGGTATTGGCCGTTGCGACTTTGCTCGCCGTACAGCTGATGCGCGTCGTCAACGGCACCATGGCGAGTCGCCCAGGCTTGCATGTCGTGCCGTTTGCGCATCATGGCTTGGGTTTGCTCCGGGCCCAAGACCAGCGCTGTGGCGTTGTTGCCGCCAAAGCCTTTGGCGTTTAGGAAGAAGCCCTCAGGTGCACTCTGGCGGTCTTCCAATACGAAATCTAAGCCTTCGGTATGAACGTCCTCAGCCAAAGTCTGGGTCGTCTTAATGCCAGGTAACCAGCCTGTTGCAAAGGTGCCCAGCGCGTTGGCTAATTGATCGCCACCCGCGGTGCCTTGGCTGTGTCCGATGTAGGATTTGATGGCGGTGACAGGCCAGTGGGCGCCCATCGCTTTCGCTACTTGGCTCAGGACATGGCTCTCGGTGACCCGGTTTTGCGGTGTGCTGGTGCCGTGTGCATGGATCGCTAGCTGGCGCATACGCGACTCGCCTAGCATGCCGCGTGCCAGGCCGGCCGCCTTGGCCATGGTTAAATAGTTGCCTGCACCGGGTGCGGAAATCGATCGTTTGGGGCCGTCAGCGTTAACAAAAATACCGGGCACGCAACCCAGAATTCTGGCGCCCACCTGAGCGGCCAGTTGGTCGTCCATCAACATGACGAATTGAGAGGCTTCGCCGATAGTGAAGCCACAGTTATTACCAAAGGGGCGACTGGCGCGGCGCCAGTTGACTGCCTCTTTTGGCGCTAGGTTATCAAGTGCGCGCAGACCGGCTTCATCGGCCAGTGCGCTCATAGCACGAAAGCCTTCGACCACTTCGGGCACGATCGGGGCATCGGCGCCACCAACAATGGCAATGCGCGCGCGACCGGTTTGGATCGCCTGACTGGCATTAAATAGGTTGTAAAGGAAGCTGGCGCAGGCGCCTTGGACAGCGCCAGTCGCGCCCAGCGTGCCAAGAATGTAAGCGTTGACAAAATCTGCAGGCATCTGGGGGTAGCCCAGTGGCAATTGCTTGGAACTGACGCGCTTGCCATGCAACGCAGCCTGCAACATGCCGCCAAAGCCCATGCCATCTAGCTGGCCAATGCTATTGCCGGCATAAACGGCGATTTGATCGGGCGCGACCTGAGATTTGAACTCACCCCAGTTCAGTCCACTGGCGGCCAACATCTCGCTGGCGGCGAACACGGTGAGTTGCAATGCCCGTGGATGGGCGCGGCTTTTATACAGCGAGTCCGGTTTAAATCCCGTGGGTAGCATGCCTGCACTACGCACCGGACTGACACGCTCATCTTCAAGCCAAACGTCGTCATGGCGTCGACGTGCATTCATGGCTAGCGGGTTGTACCAATCGGGGTGAATCTCGCGAATCAAGCTGTTTTCAAGCGCGCTGGCGCTATCAGACTGGGTCAGGCTTTCTAGCTCGACCTTTAACGCCTGTTGAGCCTGGCCAGATAGGCTGTCATAGACCATCCGTTCCAGATCGCTGTAATATGTGCTGCGTCCTGCTGCGTTGATGCCGCCGGCTGAAACAATGACCGGTAGGTTTGCCACCCCGTACTCCTTGTCTTGATATGCGCACAGGATACCGACTCAAAAAGCTAAAGACCAAATAAATGACTGGATTTACACACACAAATAGCGCCGGTGAAGCGCACATGGTGAACGTATCACCCAAGGCCGTGACTCAGCGGGTTGCTGTCGCGGAGGGTTACCTTTACGCCAACGCCGCTGTGATTAGTGGAATTCGCCAGCAAACTCTTTCCAAAGGTGACGTGTTGGCGGTCTCGCGTGTGGCGGGAATCATGGGCGCTAAAAAGACGCCCGAATTGATCCCTTTATGTCACGGAATTCCGCTAGAGCAGTGCTCAGTAGACCTGACGGTTCAAGACACACGGATTCATGTTCAGGCTCGCTGCGAGTTAGCGGCCAAAACCGGAATCGAAATGGAGGCCTTAACGGCGGTGAGCATTGCCTGCTTGACGCTTTACGATATGTGCAAAGCAATTGATAAGGCGATGCGAATTGAAGGCATCCGACTGTTGTCAAAAACCGGCGGAAAGTCAGGAGACTACTATGCCGAAGGTTAATCTAAAGATGCTGGCGTCTTTTCGCGAGTTGGCCGGCCAAGAATGGCTCGAAGCGGATGCCACAACGCCACGCGGGGCCATTGAATCCTTGTCCTGCGGTGCCGAAATTCTACAGCAGACGCCCTTGGTTGCGGTTAACCACACCATTGTTGAGCTCGATCATGCCTTGGAAGAGGGCGACGAAGTCGCGGTTATGCCGCCCATGACCGGAGGCTGAAATGGTTCGCGTACAGACTGAAACCTTTGAGCCAGGCGCACTGCAGGCCGAACTGACCACCGCCGGGAAGGCCGGTGCCGTGGTGACCTTTACCGGACATGTGCGGGATTCCGAGGGCCTGTACCTGGAACACTATCCGGGCATGACCGAGAAAGTCATGGCGGATCTACGCGACAGTGCCATTGATCGTTTTGACTTGACCGATGCGGGTATCGTTCATCGGGTGGGCATGCTGCGCACCGACGAGGTCATCGTTTGGGTGGGAACCTGTTCGCGTCACCGCCAGAAAGCCTTCGAGGCGGCCTGCTTTATGATGGACACGCTCAAGAGCCAAGTGCCCCTGTGGAAAAAAGAAAACAACCAGTGGCTGGAGCCGGGCGATCACGAGATCAAGAATTTGGAGAAGTGGAATGACTAATCCCTTGGATTGTGCAGTGCTAACCGTTTCGGACACACGAACATTGGATCAGGACACCAGCGGTCAATATCTGCATGATGCGCTGCTGGAGATGGGGCATCAGGTCGTGGCACGTGAAATTTTGCCCGACGAGGTGTATCAGATTCGAGCTCAGGTCTGCCAGTGGATCGCACAGTCCAGCCCCCATGTGATCTTGATCACCGGTGGAACCGGTTTTAGCGGGCGCGACGGAACCGTTCAGGCGGTTCGACCGATTTTGGATGAGGAAATTCCGGGATTTGGCGAGCTATTCCGTCAGCTCAGTTACGCCGATATTGGCAGCTCAACCGTTCAGTCCCGAGCCATGGCAGGGTTATCGAACAACACCTTCGTGGGCTTGTTGCCGGGCTCGACTGGGGCCTGCCGATTGGCCTTCGAAAAGATTCTGCGCGAGCAACTGGATTCGACCCATAAGCCCTGCAATTTTGTAAATTTATTGTTGCGCGGTGACGCTCGTCGCGGGTCCGCCTAATCGTGCTTGAGGTCCGCGAGGCGCAAGCGCAATTGTTGCAATCGATCATGCCGATCGAGCGTGCCACCGAATCTTTGTCGCTGACCGAAGCGCTGGACCGAATCTGTGCGTCAGATGTAACCGCCATTGCGAACAGTCCGCCGTTCAGACGCAGTGTGATGGATGGTTATGCGGTACGTGCCGAGGACTTACCCGGACCGCTATCTGTCGCGTTCGAGCTGCCTGCGGGTAGCCCAGTGAAAGAATTACCGACGGGTCAGTGTGCACGGATTTTTACCGGTGCACCGGTTCCCGATGGCGCCGATCGCGTTGTTCCTCAAGAAAACAAAATTGGCGAGCTGGACGGCGTCATTCTTGAGCCCAGCGGTCAACCCTGGATTCGTCCTGTCGGCGATGATGTTCAGATCGGCCAAACGCTGGTCAAGAAAGGCCAAACATTGGGCCCCGTTGAGCTTGGATTGTTGGCGGCTGGCGGTCATGCACAGGTCCAGGTGTTGCGCCGGCTAAAGGTGGCATTGATCACCACGGGTGATGAGCTTCGGCCCCCGGGGGAATCCTTAGCACCGGGGCAAATACACAACGCCAATGCGTTGATGCTAGCCGGTTTGCTGAACAAATGGGGGGTTGAGTGCACCGAGCATCATGTTGCCGATGACCGGGAGAGTATTCAGGCTACCCTGTTTGAGGCCAGTCAGGTGTCGGATCTTGTGATCACAGTGGGCGGTGTCAGTGTCGGTGAGCACGACCATGTTCGGCCCAGTATTGAAGCGTTAGGCCGGATTGAGGCCTATCGTGTGCGGATGAAGCCGGGTAAGCCCTTTGCTTGGGGGCAGATCGGTGTAACACCGGTTCTGTGTTTGCCCGGTAACCCCGCCAGTGCGATGACCGGTGCTGTGTTATTTGCGAAGCCAGTGATTCGGGCCCTGCGCTATCAGTCAACGCAGTCATTTTCGTTTGCAGTGAATTCGTGCTTTGAGGCTCCGGCCGAGGGTCGTCGCCGTTTCCTGCGGGTTCGTTTGACTGAGCGTGGTCTCGTACTCCATCCAAATCAAGACAGTGGCGCCTTGAGTCCTTTGAGCTGGGCGACCGGATTGGCCGAGGTGGAGCCCGAGCTGTCAGTCAGCCGCGGGCAAAACCTGACTTATTATCCGTTTGAAAGCCTGATCTAAAACGCCGGCGATAGCAGCAGGGCGATGGGGATCACAACGGCTGATGCCATGTTGCTGATCAGTACCATGCTCGCGACTTTGGCCGGTTCTTGGTTGTAGCGCTCGGCGACCATAAAGTTCAGCACCGCAGGAGGCAGTGCCCCGAACAAAATAAACACACTGAATTGCATGGGTTCTAATTGTAGGAACGGCTGCAGGGCAAACACCAAAATCAAACCCGTCAATGGGGTTAGCGCGCTACACCACAGCGCGATTGGCAGATCATTCCACTTCACTGTGGCAATTCGAATGCCCAGCGCGAACAGCATCAGCGGGATACAAATGTCACCTAAGAAATCGACACCGGTATCAATCATCGAGGGCAGCTCGATACCTAATAGGTTGACGGCCAGTGCAGCGGCGGTCGCAATCAGCGTGGGGATGGATAGATCGTTGATGACCCGGGCCTTACGGTCCAGCATGTAAAACCCTAGGGTAAAGTGCGACACCATTTCGATCACGAATAGCACGACCATGCCAGGCAGGGCCGCTTCACCAAAGGCGAGAAGCGCCAAAGGCAAGCCTAAATTGCCGGTATTGGTGAACATGGCTGGCGGCACAAAGGTGCGATAGTCATAGCCGAGTAATCGGCCGATCGGCCAGACCAGCACCCCGGACCCTAAAATCACAAGCAAGCCGCCGATGGCAAGATCGGTGTAAGCAATTAGCTCAAATTGGGCGTCTGAAAAGGACGAAAAGATCAGAATGGGGACGAACAAATCCATGTTGATCTGATTGGTCACCCGCATGTCTGGGTTCCGGTAGCGGGCATAGGCCGCACCGACTGCCACAATCAACAACACCGGCACCATGGTGCCGAGAATTCGTTCAAATACGTCCATTTACTCTGCCAGCAATACGATCAGCCGTTTGGGGCCGTGCACACCATAGGCGAGCACCTGGGCAATGTCAGCACTTTTCGATGGTCCAGAAATCATCAAGGCGTTGGTGGGCATGCCGGCCTGCCAGTTCTGTGCGCACAGGACCTCGGTGAAGGTATTGGCGATGTCTTTAGCAAACAATAGGGCGATATGAATCGGCGGGACCAAGGAGAGCAGTCGTGGTTCCTCGATACTCGGCCACAATAACAGTGAGCCCGTTTCTGCAATGCCACCCCGACAAGTCGTGAAGCCGGCCTGCACGTCGCTGAACAACTGGCCTTTCCAATCCTCAATGTCGGCATCGTATCGACGCACTTCACAGGAGACAGCTTCGGCCGCTTGATCCGGCAACGCGCCCAAACCCAGCGTTAGGTTTTCAATCTGTTCGGCTTCAACAACTCGGGCGAGGGCCTGAGTCCAGTCGGATTCTGAGCAACGAATAATCTCGCCGTGCACGCTCTCCAGCTTTTCAGTGAAACGCTCGAGTTTTTCCTGAGTGTCAAACTGCTTGTCCAGATGAACACCGAGGTCGACCTCAGTGTCGCTGGCAATCACATCATGTTGTAGGCGACTTAAAATTCGGTCCCGGGCGCTCATGAATTACGCTCCTTCATTAATTCATGCAAAGTCTTTTCAGCCAATGCGGGCTTCACCCGAGTTTTGGTCCAGGGTCCCATCGCGGCCGAGGGCACTAAGCGGCGCAGACGAGTTGCGGCCAGCCCCATGGCCTTATAGGCCCAAGGGGTGCGGTGGATCCATTTCCATGAACCCCACACCAGTGCTTCGTGTAATTTGCGCAAGGCGCCTTGACCGTAGACTGTGCCGGCTTGGTCGTTGCGGGTCGCCTCGTGACGTAACTCGCTAATTAGGCTGGGAATCGGAATGCGAACGGGACAGGCTTCGCCGCAGGCGCCGTTGAGTGAGCAGGCCGAGAGCATTTCGCCTTGCTGGTCGATGCCATACTGCTGCGGGTTCAGAATTTGACCGATGGGACCGGGGTAAACCGTCCCGTAGGCATGGCCCCCGATCCGGGTGTAAACCGGGCAGTGATTCATGCAGGCGCCGCAGCGGATGCACTTCAGGGTGTCCTGCATTCGTTCGTCCTGGTAGATCTTGCTCCGGCCGTTGTCCAGTAGCACCAAGTGAACTTCCTGTGGGCCATCACGCTCGCCTTCCCGGCGAGGGCTCGAGATCATGTTGAAGTAGGTGGTGGCATGTTGACCGGTCGCACTGCGGGTTAATACCGAGTACAGCGGCGCCACATCGGACAGGCTGGGCACGACTTTTTCGATGCCTGTGATCGCAATGTGCACCGGTGGAACCGTGGTGGTCATCCGGCCGTTGCCCTCGTTTTCAACAAGACACAGTGTGCCGGTTTCGGCGACCGCAAAATTCACGCCACTGATGCCGACGGCGGCGGTTTCAAATTTACTGCGCAGTACCTTGCGAGCGATGGCGGTCAGCGTGTCAACGTCTTCGGTGTACTCCACGCCTGGGATTTTTTCGGCAAAGAGTTCCGCAATCTCTTTTTTGTTTTTGTGGATCGCCGGCATGATGATGTGACTCGGAGTTTCACCATCGATTTGGACAATGTATTCGCCCAGGTCACTCTCGAGTGCTTCGATATCGTGTTTGGCCAAGTAATCATTCAGATGGCACTCTTCAGATACCA
>JASFWN010000024.1:0-8844 GCA_050049295.1 Pseudomonadales bacterium | reverse complement strand
CCTGTGCACTCAAAGGTGCTGCCGCAAGCGCCATTGCCGAGAACGACAAGGCAAGGTTTTTGATTTTCATTTTTGGCCTCCAGGGCACTGATTTTTTTACTTTTTTTCAGTCCATGATGGAGGAACGTCCTTAAAAAAGGACGTCACAGCTTCTTGCTGTGTAAGTAACATACCATCTTTTTTGTCTATGACAAAACCTGAACACAAGAAATAATTTCATGTCTGCAGGCGTTTAATTTCGCGGCCTGCAGCCCAATTCAGGACAGATCTGAGACTAAAGTTGTAAAAACATAATGAACAGGAGGCGAGGAATGGGGATCTATAACCATTGGGCCCTAATGGCTGCGACCGGCGTGGGGCTCCTCGCTTTAACCTTTAACTTATACGAACAGGGCTGGGGCACACATCACTGGCTTTATCTGGTGCTCGCCCCGTTGTGGGTTTATTTCATTGTCGAGCTGTACCGAACTGACTGGGATAATCAGGATTGATGTTTCGGCACTGGATGAAAGAAATTTATTCACGCCAGTTCCCAATTAGTCAAACCCACCCTTCAACAGACTCAAACCCGTGCTATATCTCTGTTTCGAGCCAAGATGGCTCAGGGATACAGGATTCGCACGATGCCAATTTTAAACCACTGGGCCTTGATGGCCTTCACTGCCGTCGCTTTGATGTTCATGCTAATTGGACTACGGGAACAAGGCTGGCAGACCTACCACTGGCTACTAGCGCTGATGGTTCCAATTTGGATTTATCTGATTAGACGGCTTTATCAAACCGATTGGGACGATCAGGCCTGAGCACGAAAGCGGCCGAGTAGCGCCAGGAAAATTACCGCACAGCTCGCTCCTGAAACATTGGCAATCACATCTTCCCATGCAAACACGCGCGTGGGTTGAAGGACGTCTTGCGCGCTTTCTAACGCCACAGCAAAAGACAGTGCCAAGATAGAGAGGTACGAGAGCCTAAATTGGGGAAACGCAAGTCTGGCCATCACCACCACGCCAAACAGAAAGACAAAGTGCAGTAGCTTATCTCCATCGGTAAACAGATAAGGCGGCGGCTCGGGTCGAAACCCTACATATAACCCCACTAGCATTAGGCCCAAGAGGATCCCTCTGGCCACACCTAACCGACTGAACAACATCTTCATCCGCATATTCTACCGCACCCGTATAGTGAGCCAATGCGTGAGACCCCTGATACGTTGTCAGTCGCTCAAAACCGCCTTAGGGTGAGACGACGAAGAAAACAATACGGATCACTGGCGCAACCGACGGACTGGGTTATTTGGCCGCAAAGATGGTTTCCGAGGGCGTTGGACTGGCGGGGTCAGATCCCAACAAAGGTCGCGACATACGGGTTCGTGCCGCCCTAGTTGAAGGTTTTGCACAACACCTAAGCGTTCAGCCCGGTGCTTATTTTGACAATGATCTGGGTGACTTCGGCCCACCCCATGAAAATGCAGACAATTCAGAGTTGAATCGCCCGGTATACGAGGCCTGCATAGCGCTGATCCCGGCCCCATGAAAAAGGGCCCTGATTAGGGCCCCTGTGTGATTAGCTGTTGTTGGACATGATCAGCAGGACAAAAGCAACCACCAGTCCCAAGGCAAATCCGACCCACAAGTCTACTTTACGACGGGGGTTTTTCTCGCCGGTTAGCCCTTCACCGTGCAGTTTTTCCGCAATGGATTTTGAACGTTCGTTATCTGCCATGTCACTTTCCTTGATTCAGCAAAATTGGGTGGGCAGGCCATCATCAGCCCGCCCAACATCACTCGGCTTTTTTAGCCTCGTCATCACTCATCGCACTTTTGAATCCCTTGATCGCACCGCCAACGTCGGTGCCCAAAGTCTTAAAGCGTTTGGTGCCAAAGATCATTACAACAATCGCCAATACGATCAACAATTGCCAAATACTGATTCCACCTATACCCATCTGCTATCTCCTTAAATCGCCAGATAGCTGTTGCGCAGCGCTTCGTCGTTCAGTACTTCTTCTGCACTGCCGTCGAATACCACGGTACCGGTGTCCAGAATCACAGCGCGGTCCGCCAATTTCAAAGCGGCTACTGCGTTTTGTTCAACGATGACCGTCGTAATGCCCAGCTCTTTAATTTCTCTCAGGGTCTTTTCGATTTCCTGAACGATAACCGGAGCCAAACCTTCATAAGGCTCGTCCAAGAGCAACAGTTTAATGTCTCGGCATAGCGCACGGCCAACCGCCAACATCTGCTGCTCGCCACCCGACAGGGTGACGCCCTCTTGGTTACGACGTTCTTTCAAACGCGGGAACAACTCAAACACACGATCAATTGACCAGCCTTTGGGCTCTTCAATCTGAGCGAGCTGCAAGTTTTCCTCGACCGTTAGGCCAGGAATGATGCAGCGGTCTTCAGGAACCAGTGCAATACCGTTCTGAGCGGCTTCGAAGGTTTTCATTTCGTGAACCGCTTGGTGATCCAACCAAATCTCACCATGGCGCAATTCTGGGTCATCGCAGCGTGCGATGGTCCGCAACGTCGAAGTTTTACCCGCGCCGTTACGACCCAACAGCGCCAGAATCTCACCCTCATGGATGTTGAAACTCACACCCTGAACGATGAAGGATTCACCGTAGTACGCTTGCAGATCATGACAAGAAAAATACACAGGCGAACTGCCTACGGACTGAGTGCGAACCGAATCGGTTGCTTGTGTGGTCATACTTCTGCTCCCCCCAAGTAGGCTTCGCGCACCTTGGGACTTTCTTTAATTTCTTCAGGTAAGCCTTCAACAATCACGTGGCCCTGAGCCAATACGCTGATCCGTTGCGCCAGCGAGAACACCACGTGCATGTCGTGCTCAATAATGGCCATGGTAATGCCGCGACTTGCGATTTCTTTTAGCAGATCAATTGTCGCGTTGGTGTCGGCGCGGGCCATACCTGCGGTAGGTTCGTCCAACAACAACAGCTTGGGATCCTGCGATAGGCACATCGCCAGCTCTAAACGACGCTTGTCGCCGCGTGAAAGGCTCGCAGACTCGACGTCTTTTTTGCCCCACAGCCCAACATCGTCCAAAAAGTGATGACACTTATCCAAGATGTCGGCCTGCGCATCACCCCGAGTCCACATATTCATCTTGAAGGCACCGTCACGGTGGGCCAACAAAGGAATCATCATGTTTTCCAGCAGTGTCAACTCGCCAAAGATTTCCGGCGTTTGGAATACGCGAGAAATACCCAATTGGTTGATCTGGTGAGGCTGCACACCCAGCATGCTAGCCCCATCAAAGTTGATCTCACCGTTATCGGGAATCAGCTTACCAATAATGGCATTGAGCAAAGTCGATTTACCGGCACCGTTGGGTCCGATAATCGCATGCACCGTGCCTTCATCGACACGCAGGTTCACATCGTCCAGCGCCTTCAGGCCGCCAAAGGATTTATTGACCCCTTTAATTTCTAGCAAGCTCATTAGTTACTCTCCTCTTGCTTAGAAAAGCGGCGGCGGATTCGCTCTACCCCTTCCATGATGCCACCTGGCAAGAAAATCACGACCAGCATGAACATCAAACCCAGGGTCAAGTGCCAGCCTTTACCGACAAACAATCCAGTCACCGCGACAAATACATCCGCTAGGCCGTCCGGCAAGAAGCTATACAGATCGGCGAGTACGGATTTGTCGATTGCCGAGAAAATGTTCTCGAAGTATTTGATGACCGTTGCACCTAGTACCGGGCCCACCAAGGTGCCGACGCCACCCAAGATGGTCATCAATACAACCTCACCTGAAGCCGTCCACTGCATGCGCTCGGCCCCCGCCAAGGGGTCAACCGCCGCCATCAAGCTACCGGCCAGACCGGCATACATGCCGGAAATCACAAAGGCGGCCAGTGCGTAAGGACGCGTGTTCAAACCGGTGTACATCATGCGGTTGTTGTTGGTCTTAATGCCACGCAGCATCGATCCAAAGGGAGAGCGAGTAATACGCATCGCAATGTAAAAGCCGAGGATCAAGAACGCTGCACAGATGTAGAAGCCTGCCAGACCGTCAAACGCTTGTAGCTCTAGACCGAACAAGTTGGTTGGGGGGATACCCGCGCCTTCTTTGATCGGGTCGTCCAATACACGAGCATCATCTAGCGATAGCTGCAAACCGGTTTCACCGTTGGTGATCGGCGTGAGTACCGAATAAGCTAGGTTATAGCTCATCTGGGCCAAAGCCAGCGTCAAAATCGAGAAATAAATACCCGTCCGGCGCAAGCAGACATAACCAATCGCCAAGGCGAATGCGCCTGACACCAAAGTCCCAAACAAGATTGCCGGGAAGATATTCATGGTCAAACCTTTGAATACCCACACCGTGGCGTACGAACCGACACCAATAAAGGCGGCGTGACCGAACGATAGGTAGCCGGTCTGACCAAACAAAATGTTAAACCCGATCGCAAACAAGCCGAAGATGGCGAATTTTTGCATCAAGTCAGGGTATGCCGCTCCGAACGGCTGTAGCCATATCGGCATTAACAAAACGACGACTGAAAAGATCAGTACCATGCGCATGTCGGAGGTATTAGTGGGTGTTGCTTTCATACTTAGTCCTCCATCACACCTTTACGACCCATCAAACCACGCGGTCTGACCAGCAGAACGATCATGGCAACGAGATAAATAATAATTTGGTCAAGTCCTGGAATAATTTGCTTGACCTCGTTCATAGAGGCGAAGGACTGCAGGATGCCCAATAGGAACCCAGCCAATACGGCTCCGGGAAGTGATCCCATACCACCCACAACGACCACAACAAACGACAGAACCAAGAAGTCCATGCCCATGTGGTAGTCCGGCGGCAGAACCGGGGTGTACATCAAGCCGGCCAAGCCTGCGACCACCGCGGCAAGACCGAATACGATACTGAAACGCTTGGTAATGTTAATGCCGAGCAGCTGAACCGTTTCACGATCCGCCATACCGGCGCGCACGACCATACCGAAGGTGGTGAACTGCAAGAAGGCAAACACGATTGCAATAATGACCAGTGCAAATCCGAGGTAGACCAGACGCCACAGCGGATAGACCAAGTTGTCGCCCAAACCAAACAAAGCACCCACGTTGGCGGTGCCTGACAGCAATTCAGGTGAAGGCTGCGGGATCGGGTTCGCGCCATAGTAGGCTTTAACGATTTCCTGGATCACGATCGCTAGACCGAATGTCACCAGAATTTGATCGGCGTGTGGGCGGCGATAGAAGTGGCGAATCAAGCCGCGCTCCATAACCAGGCCGACCATCAACATAAATGGGATGGCGAATAGGATAGATATCGGGACCGACCAATCTATGATGGTCTTGCCGGTTTCACCGAGCCACAACTCGAGGTATGGCACTTCTTTGAATGCTTCAAAGAACGTAACCGATTCATCCTTAACCTTGACCGAAATCGTCAAGACCTCGCGGATGGTAACCGCACAGAAAGCACCCAACATAAACAGGGCACCGTGCGCGAAGTTGACCACTCCTAGTGTTCCGAAAATCAGTGTTAAACCGAGAGCAATGAGGGCATAAGCACCCCCTTTGTCGAGCCCGTTTAACACCTGTAGCAATATGGCGTCCACGAATCTCTCCAATGAGATTTATAAATTTAATTTAGAGAATGAAGGGGGAGCAGCGCTCCCCCAACGATCATTAGACCTTATACGGGCCCAATTCACCGGGATAGGTATCCTCGGAGTAAGTGACCTTGTCACGCGGGACAATGTCTTGTACTTCAAGCAGGTCGAACTGGCTTGAAGGATTCTGGTTACCACGTACAACCAATACGTCTTTGAACGCCTGGTGGTCAGAACCGCGGTACAGAGTCTTACCGTTACCCATACCGTCGAACTCATGGTCTTCCAATGCACGGATGACCTGCTCGGGGTTAAAGGTACCTGCACGCTCTACTGCGTCTGCGTATAGCAAAGTCTGGCAGTAGCAAGTGTGGGCAGCCTGTGAGGGCGGGAAGCCATACTCTTGACCGAAGGCTTTAGTGAAGGCTTGTGAGCCTGCGTCGTTCAGCTTCCAGTTCCAAGCAGTTGAACCCAAGATGCCCTTGATGTTTTCGCCAGCACCCTGCGCCATTAGACGTGAGAACAGAGGAACAACAATCTGGAAATCTTTGCCGTTAACTTGCTTGTCACGCAGACCGAACTGAATCGCCTGAGTCAATGAGTTAACCATGTCCTTACCGTAGTGGTTCAGAACCAACACGTCAGCGCCAGAGTTCAAGATAGGCGTGATGTACTGCGAGAAGTCACCCGCACCAACAGGCGTGCGAACGTCAGCAACTGTGTTCCAGCCAGCCTGAGACTTGGTAAACTTAGCGATAGATTCCTGCTGTGACCAACCCCAAGTGTAGTCAGCAGTCAGGTGATAAACCTGACGGTCACGACCGTATTCAGCTTCCAGTACGGGAGCCAAAGAAGCGCCTGACATGTGAGCGTTGAAGAAGTGACGGAAGCCATAACGACGACGGTCTTTACCGGTGGTGTCGTTTGAGTGAGTCAGACCCGCCATGAAGACTGTGCCCATTTCTTGAGCCAAAGACTGAACCGCGATCGCTACACCAGACGAAGAACCACCTGAGAACATGATAACGCCGTCTTTTTCGATCATACGCTTGGCAGAAGCACGAGCCGCGTCAGACTTAGTCTGAGTATCACCGGTTACGAATTCGACTTTCTTGCCTAGGATACCGTTACCTTTCAGGTTCATCGGCTGCATGGTCTGCATCATACCGCCGTCACCTTCACCGTTTAGGTGCTTGACAGCCAATTTAAATGCACGCAGTTCGTCAGCACCTTCGTCAGCGTAAGCGCCGGTCTGAGGAACGTTAAAACCTAGAGTAACAGTAGAGCTGTTGCCCGGATCGTTACGGAACGCGCCCGCAGCAGTTGCGTTAGGAACGAAAATGCTCGGTGCAACTGCAGTTGCTGCAGTAGCAGCGGCAGTTCCCTTCAAAAGAGAACGGCGAGATAGATCAGATGACTTCTTCGTCATACAAACCTCCAAGTGGCTTTGTTGTTTTTGTTTGCTCATTCGACTCGAGACACCTCATATCGAACGATATCGAAGGTACGGAGGCAGATCTGTAATTTATATACAACTATAGCTTAGAGGACTTGGTGGAAGGCCCAAGCGCCCAGAGCGCGGGGCTTAGCGGATGCTCAACCCCACAAATTAAGACCAAAGTTAACTTTTGGTGGCCGAATCGCTGTCGAGTTTTGCGGGTTTATCGACCGAGGCGGTGGCATCTGACTCGGATGTCGAGTCTGACGACGCTTCGACACTCGCGTCATGCTCAGGTCGCTTGACCTCTTGCCCTTTGGATAGGGTGGCCCGCTCGGTTTCGGTCATGGCATCCATGGCACTTTTTTGAATTTCTTCAAAGGATTTGGCGAGCTCGGGATCGATGCCGACTTTCTCGGCGATCTTCTCGGCTTCCAGTTCGCGCTTTACGTCTAAGGTGATGTTGTTGATCGTCCGACGAGCGTAGGCCAGCGTTTTGCCCGCCTTAGCCGCCAGCCCAGGAAGCTTTTCAGGGCCGACAACGATGAGACCAATCACGGCGATCAGAAAGATTTCGGTTATACCAACTTCGCTCACGTTTTCCCCAGGGGCTTTGTTATTTGCCGTATCTGTAACAGAACAGGCGGCAAGGCTCCATATCCCAGCGGCTAAAGTCTAGCGAAAAATCGGCTGGATTTGATCACGGACGATCTAGAAAAATAATTAGAAATATTGCGGGAAGCCCCAGAAAACGCTTGACCCAGACAATTTCATCCGTATTATGCACGGCCATCAGGTGCGGGGTGGAGCAGCCTGGTAGCTCGTCGGGCTCATAACCCGAAGGTCGTCAGTTCAAATCTGGCCCCCGCTACCAATTAAACCCGGTAGGGATTGTCAACGAAAGCGAAGCGAAGTTGATAACCCCTACCGGGTTTTTTATTGCGTACTCGGTCGGGATTGGGGCTGACGACCGCAGGTCGGCCGTTTGCCTACAGGATGTAGGTACACCGCAAAGGCCATGGATGGCCGGGAGCGGCGCCCCTACTCACTGATCTTCAGCAGACCTACCCCCCACTCAACCTCGCATACTCATCCAAAAACTCTTGCATCGCGCCCTGGGTTTCAGCGACCAGACCAAACCGCCGCCCCTGCTCCTGCTCCTGCTTCAACTCAAGCAAAGCCGCCTGCTCTGCCCGCACATCGAGGAACATCGAACCTAAATAGTGGAATAGTTGCGTCAGGTCGTCTTTGCCTTGCTCGGAGTTAAATTGAGTAAGCTCGGTATCACTGAGTCGTGACTCATCGAATCCCAGCTCAATCAACACCACCTCGGGCTGACCTGAGCGTTTATCGGCCCATTCCTCAAGCGATTCCGGAAGCCCACCGCGATAAAAATCCGCCAGGCTGATCACAGCATCCATACCCACATGCTCGGCAAAGCAATCTTCTGAATTAATGCGCCAGCATTCTGGATTCATGAATTCGCTTAGCATCTTGCGGTTATCTCCGTATTAACTGCAGACCCAGTACTGGGTTGGCCCAAATTGAACACGGCCATCGCATCTTGGAGGGCGTTTGACGGGTTCATCCCTTCATCACAGGCCCAATGCAGCAACCGACGAGCCTCTGTGTCACGTCTCTCGGCCTTTAAAGAGAAGTAATCCGCGAAACGTTCAGACTCACCCAGACCCTTATCCAATTCGAACATCAATCTCTACGACCACTGAACTCTGTTCAGCCTCGCGCAACTGGTGGCTTTCATACAGGGTGTAGGCCACGAGGCCTGCAAAGGTCAGCACCAGCGCACTGAT